>NZ_JBFUES010001044.1:0-2504 GCF_056403875.1 Bradyrhizobium sp. P2_E8 | reverse complement strand
GTTTTGTCCGATGATGGCCGCGTGCCATGCGCTGGAGTGCTGTGACGATCGCGCGTGCCGGCGCCAGCGTATGCGCGATCGCAAGCGACGCCAGCAGCGCAATCGCCGCCGCCATCAGCAGCGCAACGTCGATGACGTTGAGGATGTAGTCCCAGGCGAGCGAGATCGCGGCCGCGGCATCGGGCGTCGCAACCACCGTGCCGGCGGCCGCGGCGCGCGGACTGACGGGCCGCACCACCTCCGCGTGGCTGCCGAGGAAGGTCGGCACGATCGATGCGAACCAGCGCGGCGGCGTCTTGCCGAGCCCCTCGCTCTGGCCGCAAAGCGGCTTTTCGAATGCGGCGGCGGGCTGGAACTCGACGCAGACACCGGGCGAGATCAGCTTCATCGTGTCCAGCGTGCGCCACTCCGGAACCGGCAGCAGATGTTCGCGCGCTCTGCTGCTGCGCAACAACAGCTCGTGCCAGTACAGCGCCTGAAGCGCCTGCGCGACCCGCTGCGCCGACGCCGCGGTCGCCCGGTCGACGCTGCGATAGGCGTCGAACGTGGCCCATACGGTCGCCGCGCCCAGGCAGAGCGCCACGATGAGCAGCAGACGGGCGACAAGCTGAAGCACGAGGCGCATGCGATCACCCCAAAGTTTGGTAAGGTCAGCCTAACAACGCCGCCGCGCCTTGCCAATCGCAGGGAACGGCAGGATCGCAGCTCGGGCAAATTTCCCAAGCCGGATTGGGCATGGCTCTTTGGACCGGGCACGGCGGCTTTGATCTAATCGGTGAGGAACAAGGTCAGGAGCGGTGCAGATGAGTTCGATGACGATTGGGCCGATCGCGGGCGCTGCCGCCGACCCATCCGAGCGCAGCGCGCTGCTGTTCTGGATGATCTTCACCGGGCTGTCGGTCTTCGCCGTCGTGCTGCTGTGGCGCTTCGGTCTGATCCACCTGATGCTGACCTCGGACCGCACCTACATTTCCAGCGTGATCGCGCTGCTGTATGTCGTCACCTGCGGCCATTGCTTCCTGCRCACGCGGGCGATCGCGCGCGAGGGGGCGGCGGCGAGGCGCTGCCGGGCGGTGCTCGCGGCGCCCGATGGCAGCAAGGTGCTCGATGCGAGCGCGACCGCACTGCCGCGTGGATTGGTGCGGGACCATATCGACAGCCTGGTCACCAAGGCCGCCGCGCAGGACTACCGCCCGGTGGACCAGACGCTGCTRCTGCGGACGCTAGCCGACCGCCTGCGCGGCTCTAACGGTTTCGGCGCCTTCGTCTCGGACACGCTGATGAAGCTCGGCCTGCTCGGCACCATCATCGGCTTCATCATCATGCTGGCGCCGATCGCGGGGTTGGACGCCGCCGACAAGGTCGCGATGCGCTCCTCGATGGGGCTGATGAGCGACGGCATGGCGGTGGCCATGTACACGACGCTGGCGGGTCTCGTCGGCTCGATCCTGGTCCGCATCCAGTACTACATGCTGGATGCCGCGACCCAGCAGGTGTTCTCGGATGCGGTGGTGCTGACCGAGACCTATGTGACGCCGGTGCYGGAACGCAAGGGTGCCGGAACCCCGTCATGATGGATGATTTCGGTCTCTATCCGCGCGAGGAGCCGTTCGATCCGCTCGGCGTGATGCTGTTCAAGGCGCTCCAGGTGATCGCGTTCCTGTTCTTCCTCGCGTTGCTCGCGGTCTCTCCCGACGCCAAGGACGGCAAGATCGACTCCAAGGCCGAGTTCATGATCACGCTGGACTGGCCGGATAACCACCCCGACGATCTCGACCTGTTCGTGCAGGATCCCGCCGGCAACATCGCCTGGTATCGCCACCGCGAGGCCGGCTTCCTCACGCTCGACCGCGACGATCGCGGCGGGGCCAACGATTTCATCATGGTTGCCGGCAAGAAGATCGCCTCGCCCATCCGCGAGGAGATCGTCACCGTGCGCGGCATTGTCGCCGGCGAATACACCGTCAACGTCTCGCATTTCGTGGCGACGACCGGCGAGCCCGTCACGGCCAATGTGAAGGTACAGAAGCTCAATCCGACCGCACAAGTGGTCTTCGACAACAAGTTCACGCTCGACCACACCGGCGACGAGAAGACCGCGGTGCGGTTCCGGCTCGATGCGGAAGGAAAGGTCGTCAACGTGGACCAGCGGCCGAAATCGCTGCTGGAGACGTTCCGCAACAGCTGGCGCAACGGCGCCGATATCGACCCGAGGACGCGGGTGAGGGTGCGCCGTGAGTAACCTGCAAACGGTCATCCTGACGCTGTCGGTCGCCTATGCCGTCATCGGTGCGCTGCTGCTGGTCGTGCTGGTCTATGCGCGGCTGCACTGGTCGCTGAAGGCGGTCGCGGTGGTCGTAACCAGCGCCTTCTACGTCGTCAGCTTCACCGAAATGCGCGGGCTGCTCGGCTGGGCGAGCACCGAGCGGCTGCCTGCTACCTTCAAGCTGCTCCAGGCCCGCATCGTCGAGCCGCATTCGCTTGAGGGGGATCCCGGCTCGATC
>NZ_JBFUES010001043.1:0-2507 GCF_056403875.1 Bradyrhizobium sp. P2_E8 | reverse complement strand
CCATTGGCGAGATCGAGAACGTCAGCCACGTATTCCATCCCGACGGCCGGTTAGCGGCTTCGAATTCGCCATAGCCCTTCAGATTGAGGTAGCCCTGCATGTCTCCAACGGGAAACAAATATCCGATCTGCGGGCCGACGCCGAAAACACGCGACCGGAAACCGCCCAGGATCGGGCTTTGGCCAAAATCGTCGGTGACCTGCTGATAGGCGTATCCGACGATGCCGACGAAGACCTGTTTCGAGAGAAATTTCGAAGCGCCCCAGTCGACATGGAAGTCGATGCCGCTCTGGTACTGCGTATCCTGGTTCTTGAAGTTGTAGGTGAAGCCGGCGACGGCTGAGAATTCGTGCCCGGTCGCCGGGTTGAAATAGGTGTAGCCGCCGCCGCCGTCGATCGCACCGTGACCGATGCCGAGGTTGGAAAGCCGCGTGGGGTCATAGGCGCCCACCGGAATGTCGCCGGTCACGTAGGTCATGTAGTTATGCACGCCGGCATTCCACTTCAGCGTAATCTGCGGATACAGGTCGCCGACCGACGTGAGTGAATCCGAAATGCTTCCCGTGCGGGTCGTCACCAAGGGGCCGAGTACGTTGGTGAGCGTTCCGTCGATGCCGGTGCTGGCTTGGCCAAAGAGGCCGGTGATGCCAATCGCCAATTGTCCGCCCAGCACCGGTGTGCCGAACGTGTAGGTGGGGTTGAGAAGAATGAGATCGGCTTGCGCGTTCAGGCTTGCATTGAAATCGACGTTCACGTTTGCCGGGAACCGGCCGATCTGAATCTGCCGTGCCGCGGCAACGGCGCCGGATGCTTCGACCGAGGTGTGATAATACACCGCGGCCATCGACCAGCCGGGCACGCCGGGGAGGGCTGCGAGGCTGCCGAAGCGGCCGGGGAGCCAGTAGGAAACGCCGGTTTCGTCGGCCCGGGAAATTTGAGGAACGAGAGAAAGCAGAGCGGCAACTGCTCCAACACTCAAACATAGTCGCCACCGACTGGTTTCCACTTGCGAATTTTTGTGATGCATGCACTGCCTCCCAACGCTCAAAGCCAATAATGCGTCGCCTTGTTAGTTCGCCGCCACGACCGCCGGCGGCTTCCAGGTACCATTGCCCGGGGGCAGGATCGAAGGTGCTTCGGTCTTCGGCCAGTACAGCCGCATGACGAGGTAAATCTCGCCGTTCGGCGCGGGAAGCCAGTTCGATTCCTTGTCGGTACCTGGCGATTTGTTCTGGATGTACAGCGTCAGCGAGCCGTCGGCATTCTTCTTCATACTTGGCAGCATCGGGGAATTGATCAGGTAGCGATTGATCGGATTCTCGATCAGCAACTGCGTTTTGCCGTCGTACATGGTCAGCGACCAGAAGGCATTTACCGGAGGCTGCAGGCCGGCGGGAAATGTCAGTGTGTAATTGTGTTTGCTGCCGTCAAGCGGCTGGCCGCCGCTGTCGACGCGCGTGAGCGGATAGGTCGCTTCCGCCGGATCGTTGCCGTAGATGCCGGCCTTTGCGGCGACGGCGCGCTTCAGCCAGTCGCCATTGTAATGGGCGCTGTCTCCCGGCATCGCGCCGACCCGCCACCCGTTGATCGCCGTGCCGACCCCGGCTACGGCTTCCTCAACCTTCTTCTCGCCTTCCTTCATGCCGAGGCCGACTTCGAGCTTTTGCTCCAGCGGGAGATCCTTGAAGTTGAAGGTCTTGCCCGGCCCGACGCCGATGCTTGCAAGCTTGGCGCGTATCTCCTTCTCATTCTCCTGGGCGGGCGCGAACTGCAGCGCGAAATCGAGAAATTCGAAGAAATTCGTCTTCACCAGTTCCTTGTCGATCTTCGGAAAATCGATGGCCGGCGCGGCCGGCGGCGGCGCCTGCTTCAAAAAGGCGGAAAGTGTCTGCACCTTATAGCCCGCCTGCACCTTCTTTACGTTATCCAGGTCATCCGGATTGAAGAGCTGTGTCCGGTAGATGGCGATCGACAACCGCGTGCCGGATCGGAACATCTTCTTTATCCCGGCCGGCATGTCTCCCTTCCAGTCCGGTCCGACCACCATGTAGTCGCCGGCGTTGCTGCCGGTGGCCCGGCTGCCGATATAGCCGTAATTGTAGGTGTTGCCGTCGCAGAGCTGGATCGAGTAGTAGCGCTTCGGATCGACCGCCGGTACTGAAAGGACAATCGGCTCCGCACCCAGATCCAGCCACCCCAGCGAATAGGGCGTGTCGCTGTTCGGCGTGACGACGGCGGTGTCCTTGTAGGTGAAGACGTTGGGTTCGTTCTTGATCTGATTGAACGGTGCCTTAAACTGCCCTGAATTTCGGTCGACGGCATATTCATACATGACGCCGTAGTTCATCACGATCGGCAGACCGAAGATGAATCCAGCCTCGGCAATGTCCTTTGCCTTGAGGAAACCTGACCGGTCGGCCTGCGCTAACGCAGGGACAGAACCTGCTGCCGTGACTGACATTGCAGCCATCGCAGCGGAACGGAGAAGATCGCGTTTTGTCAACATG
>NZ_JBFUES010001042.1:0-2509 GCF_056403875.1 Bradyrhizobium sp. P2_E8 | reverse complement strand
TCTCGTGCACAAGGCCAAAGACCAGAGCTTTCGTTACCGAAAGGATTTGGGCTTACCAGACCAAATCTGCCTTTTCCGACGGCGTCTATATAGTTTCGTCGCACTGGTTCCGCAACGAAAAAAGCAGGACGCTTAACGCCTGCGCGAGCGATGCCGCTCGCGCGACGATTGTTAGCGTGCAGAGGACCGTTGCCGGACTCAGCTAGCGCTTGGCTGGCGGGCCGCTCTTGTTGCCGGGCAGGCCCTTGACGTTCGAGGGATCCTGCTCCTGCACCGACATGTTTTGCGAGCTCGAGCCGACGGTTCCGGTATGCGCGGGCGGGCCGTTCTTGTTGCCCGGGGCTCCCGCGATGCCCGCCCCTGAATTCTGCGCGCTGGGCGAGGTGGCAGCGCCACTGGCGTTGTTGGCGCGATCTCCCGGCATGTTCGCGGCCGAGCCGGGCTTGTCCTGCTCGCCGACATAACCCGAGGCGCCCGAGTTCTGCGTCTTAATGCCCTTGTCGGCCTCACTCTGCAAGTTCTGGTTCGGCGCCGCCTGCTGCGCCATCGCCGGCGCCGCTATGAGCGGGACCGTCATAAGGATTGCTGCCATTGTTGAGCGCATGAGCGTTCTCCTCCATCTGCCCCGTCGCGCTCAACGCTTTGCGAGCCAAAGATTTCCTTTAGGCGCGCGAATAAGCCTGGGGCGCGAACCTAAACAAAAAGGGCACGGCGCGCGCCGTGCCCTTTCGCATTCATCTCGCTTCGTCTCAGCTGTAGATCTCGAACAGGCCGGCGCCGCCCTGGCCGCCGCCGATGCACATCGTCACCACGCCCCACTTCGCCTTGCGGCGCGCGCCTTCCTGGAGCAGGTGGCCGGTGAGACGTGCGCCGGTCATGCCGAAGGGATGGCCGATCGCGATCGAGCCGCCGTTGACGTTGTACTTGGCGGGATCGATGCCGAGCTGGTCGCGGCAATACAGGCACTGGCTGGCGAAGGCCTCGTTGAGCTCCCACAGATCGATGTCGTCGATCTTGAGGCCGGTGCGCTTGAGCAGCTTCGGAATCGCGAACACCGGTCCGATGCCCATCTCGTCGGGCTCGCAGCCGGCGGTCGCCCAGGCGACGAAGCGGCCGAGCGGCTTGAGGCCGCGCTTCTCGGCGTCCTTGGCTTCCATCAGCACCACGGCGGCGGCGCCGTCCGAGAGCTGGCTGGCATTGCCGGCGGTGACGAACTTGCCGGGCCCCTTCACGGGCTCGAGCTTGGCAAGGCCTTCCATCGTGGTCTCGGGCCGGTTGCACTCGTCGCGGTCGACGACGTAGTCGACGATGCTCTCGGCCTTGGTCTGCTTGTCGACGACCTTCATCTTCGACTTCATCGGGACGATCTCGTCCTTGAACTTGTTCGCCTGCTGGGCCGCGGCCATGCGGCGCTGCGATTCCAGCGAGAACTCGTCCTGGTATTCGCGGCTGAGCTTGTAGCGCTCGGCGACGATGTCGGCGGTGTCGATCATCGCCATGAAGATGTCGGGCGCGACCTTGAGCAGCTCCGGATCGATCGATTCCTTCGGCGTGCCGCCGCCCGGCATCGAGATGCTCTCGACGCCGCCGGCGACGATGCAGTCGGCGCCGTCGGAGCGGATCGAGTTGGCGGCCATCGCGATGGTCTGCAGCCCGGAGGAGCAGAAGCGGTTGACCGAGACGCCGGCGGTGGTCTTCGGCAGGCCGGCGAGCAGCGCGGCCTGGCGGCCGATGTTCGGCGCGCCGTGGGCGCAATTGCCGAGGTAGCAGTCCTCGACATAGTCCTTCTCGACGCCGGCGCGATCGACCGCGTGATGGATGGCATGGGCCGCGAGCGACATCGGCGGCGTGATGTTGAACCCGCCGCGGCCGGATTTCGCGAGGCCCGTGCGCGCATAGGAAACGATGACGGCTTCACGCATTGTTTTCTCCCTTGTCGAACGATTTTGAACGGAGCGTCCTGGTCGCCATTGGTACACAAAGTCGGCAGGCTGCGGGAGAAATAAAAACGCCGCCTCCGGTGAGGGAGGCGGCGTTGTTCCGCGGGTCGGAATATATGATACGCGTCATTCCGGGGGCGCGCGCCCCGCTCTATCCACGCGTCATGCCCGGGCKTGTCCTGGGCATCCACGTTCTTCGTGCCGAGCGGCAAGGCGTGGATGGCCGGGTCAAGCCCGGCCATGACGGCAAGTGGCGAGAGCGCGATTAAAACGTCAGCGCCTTGGCCTGCTTGACCTGCGGCAGGGCCAGCACCTTGGCGAGCACGTCGGCCGGCACCGCGCCGTCGACCTCGACCAGCGCGATGGCGTCGCCGCCCTGCTTGACGCGGCCGAGATGGAAGGTCGCGATGTTGAGCTTGGCGTCGCCGAGCAGGCTCGCGAACGCGCCGATGAAGCCGGGCTTGTCCTCGTTGGTCACGTAGATCATCGACTTGCCGAACTCGGCGTCGACGCGGATGCCCTTGAYGTCAACCAATCGCGGCTTGCCGTCATGGTACACGGTGCCGGAG
>NZ_JBFUES010001041.1:0-2513 GCF_056403875.1 Bradyrhizobium sp. P2_E8 | reverse complement strand
ACTCTAGCACTGCTCCGGCAGACCGCCACAACGTATCTGTGGTCCGCTTCCCGCATGGCCAGGGCCGCCTCCGTATCGCACGGCGGCGCGACGTCCAATCGCGCCGCGCCGCCGTGCGATCCGTCACTGCTTCTCGAACGGAATATATTGCTGGTACTGCTTGGGCACGGAACTGCGATAGCGCGCAGGCACCGTGCCGGTGTCGACCGAATGATCGATCTCCTGCTGCCGCGTCATCTTCTTCTTCGCCGGCTTCTTCGATGCGCTCTTCTTGGAGTCGGACGGCTGGGCTGACGTGTCGGTGGTCGCGCTCGGCGTTGTCGTCGTCGCGGCCGGCGCGGCCGGCGTCGCCGCAGGCGCTGCGGTCCCGCCAGCCGCCGGCGCGCTCTGCGCCAGCGCGAGCGGTGTTTGCATGAGAAGCGCCAGCGCTGCTGTCGCAGCCAGCAAATATGACCTTTGCATCAGAACCTCCAAAATAACTGTCCCGAATGCAGCAAAGCGTAGGCCTCCGGGAGCAACGTGTGCAAGTCCGCCGACGATAGGCCGGAACCCGGCCTCGAACTGTGGCCGAGATCACATGACTCGCCGCGGCTGGCCTCATCATAGATGCAAGTCGAACGCGGCGCCCACTGCGGACACCAGGACGAGCACGACAAAGTGTCAGGCAAGTCCCGGCGCATGACGCGCGCGCTGCCACAGTCTTCGCGTGAAGACGATCGGCCGCGCCGACAGCCCGGCGAACTGACGCGAAGCCGCTTGCGCTGATCGATGACGAGAATGTTATCCGTCATCGCTCCGGGAAAAATTCGCAAAGTGCGGCCGCAGCTTGCTCGCAAAGCACCTCCCTCTGAAGAACCGCCGATGCCGGACAAGTGTGATCTATCTCGCTTGTGGCGGGTGTGATCTAGCCTAGCCTGCATATTCCAGCGCGAACAACTTCAGCTTGACTTGTTTCCATCGTGACTTTTCAGGGAGGTCTCATGAGCAGCCGCCACAGCATTGTTCCGCGCGGTCTGAACGCAACGCGCTCGCCGCTTTCGCAAGGCCGCTTCGGCCGCATGTTTCGCAAGCTCACACCGGCAAAATTCGGTCTCAACGATGCCGACAACATCGCGAACCTTTCGGCGCTGGCCGACAAGATGGTCGGTACGTTCGATGCGCCGAAGGACGGACCGGACGCAGAGGAGAGCGGCATTCCTTCGCTCTACACCTATTTCGGCCAGTTCATCGACCACGACATCACGTTCGATCCGGTCAGCTCGCTGACCAAGCAGCAGGACCCCGACGGGCTCGTCGACTTCCGCACGCCGGCGCTCGATCTGGACAATCTCTACGGCCGCGGTCCGAACGACCAGCCCTACATGTATGACGGCATCAAGTTCCGCCTCGGCGAGAAGCTGACCGGCGCGGGCGTGCCCGATGCCAGCGACCTGCCGCGCTTCAAGGGCCGTGCGCTGATCGGCGATCCCCGCAACGACGAGAACAGCATCGTCTCGCAGTTCCAGGCCCTGATGCTGCGCTTTCACAACCGCATGGTCGACGACAACGACAGCCTGTCGTTCGAGGAGGTGCAGCAGCGCGTCCGCTTCCACTATCAATACGTCGTCATGAACGACTTCCTGCCGCGCATCGTGCACGCCAGCGTGCTGGACGAGTTGAGGACCGCGGGCCGCTACGACCGCAGCAAGCTCGCTCACTACCACTGGAAGACCTACCCCTTCATGCCGGTCGAGTTCTCGGTCGCGGCCTACCGGCTCGGGCACTCCATGATCCGCCCCGGCTATCGGCTGAACGATGCGGCCAACATGCTGTTGCAGATCTTCCCCGATCCCCACAATCCCGACCACAATGCGCTGACCGGCTTCCGTGCCATGGGTCCGGGGCGCGCCATGGACTGGGGCCGCTTCATCGATCTCGACACGCGCCCCTATGGCGTCGAGGACGACGACACCAATGCCGACAACAGCAGGCGGCTTCAGTTCGCCTACCGCATCGATGCGTCGCTGGTCGACCCGCTGCGCAAGCTGCCGCCGGAGGTCGCGTCCAATCCGTCGTCGCTCGCGCTGCGCAATCTCGAACGCAGCTGGCGGCTCGGCCTGCCCTCGGGCCAGGCCGTCGCCAGGGCGATGAATCTGACCCCGCTGACGGACGACCAGATCATCATCGGCAAGGCCGTCGACGAGCCGGGACCGGACGATCCGCAGGTTCAGATCGCCTCGATCGCGAATGGCGTGTTCGCCGGCAATTGCCCGCTCTGGGCCTACATCCTGGCCGAGGCACGGCAGTTCCAGACCGCCGTCACGATCCCGGCCACCGGCGCGCCCGGCCCCATCAACACGCCGCAGCTCGGCCCCGTCGGCGGTCGCATCGTGGCCGAGGTCTTCCTGGGCATGATGTTCGGCGACCATTCCTCCGTGCTGTCGCTCGACCCGCAATGGACACCGGTGACCGGCGCCGGCTTCGCGCTGAGGGATCTCGTGGCCTACGCGCTCGGCCAGGGCGATCCCCTGCAC
>NZ_JBFUES010001040.1:0-2522 GCF_056403875.1 Bradyrhizobium sp. P2_E8 | reverse complement strand
ACCTTGGCGCTCTCGGGCTTGGACTCGGCCTTCGGCTCACTCTTCTTCTCTTCAGTGGCCGGCGCGGCGGCGTCGACCTTCGGCGCTTCCTCGGTCCCGGGCTTGCCGCGACGCTTGGCTTTGCGCCCCTCAGGCGCTGCCTGGCCCTCGGGCTTTAGACCGCCCTCCTCGGCAGGCCGCGCGGCGCGCTTCTGGCGCGCGCCCTCGGTCGCGGGAGCGGCAGCCTCACCTTCCGGCTTGGCGGCCTCCTGGGAGCGCTGGCGACGGCCCTGATGCTCAGGCGACTGCGCAGGATTGGTGCTCGCTTCCTTGTCCTTGGCGCCGTCCTTCTTGTCCTTGCCGTCCTTGCCACCATCCTTGGCCTGGTAGCGCGTGTCGGTGGCGCCGTTCGAAACAAGGTAGGAAGCCAGCACGCCGGCCATGTCGGAGCTGGTGGTGTAGTGCTGCCGCAGGAAACCCGGCAGCGAGCCCGGCGCGACGGTCTTCAGCAGTCCCCTCGGGCTCTTGTGGCAGGCATTGCAGGTCTGCGCGAAGAGCTGGGATGGGGCCTTGCCGGCCTCGAGGTTCGTTGCCTGCGCAAGAACGGCATCGGTCGCGCCGAAGCCGATCAGAAGCACTACCGTCGCGAGGCTGAGCGCTCGGCTCGACATTCCCATCATCTCCATTGAATTTCCGCGATGCAGCCGGCATCCGGCGCGGCGGCGGTCACCTTTTAGCCGATTGAGCCGCGAATGGAAGCAGGCCCCGCGCGCAAGGATGTGATTAAGCGCTTTTGGAATATCGGCTTTGAATACAGCGCAATAGCGGGAGGGGACGACCCTCCCTAGATTTGGATGCAAACGCATAGGAACCGGAGCGGGACCTGAGCGTCTGATGTGAAAGCCGGGTTGGTCGCATCTTTTCGGGTTCGCTCGAGAGGAAGGTGTCGATGGACCGTTTGTTGCGTCAATTCCTGTCTCAATTCATTCGCCGCGGGTCGATGACGGTGACCACGGCGAAGGGGGCGAAGTTCACCGTCGGCGACGGCTCCGGCGAGCCGATCGCAGTYCGTTTCGTCACTGCGGACGCAGAACGAAAGATCCTCATCAATCCCGAGCTCGGGCTTGGCGAGGCCTATATGGACGGCGAGTTCGTCGTCGAGCGCGGCACCATAGCTGATGCCCTCGCGATCCTGCTCGATCAACCCGACCTATTGCCGCAGTGGGCAAAGCCCTGGTGGCACCTGCGCTATCTGACGCGGCACCTGAAGCAATTCAATCCGCGCTCGCGCGCGCGTCGCAATGTCGCGCATCACTACGATCTCGACGCCCGGCTCTATTCGCTCTTCCTCGACGCCGACAAGCAATATAGCTGCGCCTATTTCGAGGCGCCGGACAGCACGCTCGACGATGCGCAGCTTGCCAAGAAGCGGCACATCGCCGCAAAGCTGCGCGTCACGGCTGGCCAGCGCGTGCTCGACATCGGCTCGGGCTGGGGCGGGCTCGGGCTCTATCTCGCCGAGATCGCAGACGCCGACGTCACCGGCATCACGCTGTCGACGGAGCAGTTGCAGATCGCCAATACGCGCGCGGCCGAAAAGGGCCTGACCGGGTCGGCCAAATTCCTGCTCCAGGACTATCGCGACATCGACGGGCCGTTCGACCGCATCGTCTCGGTCGGCATGCTGGAGCATGTCGGGGTCAGGTTCTACGACGCTTACTTCCAGCGCTGCGCCGAACTCCTGGGCGAGGACGGTGTCATGCTGCTGCACTCGATCGGCCGTTCGCAGGGCCCGGATTCCACCAATCCCTGGATCGCCAAATACATCTTCCCGGGCGGATACATCCCCGCTCTGTCCGAGGTGCTGCCGGCGATCGAGCGCGCGGGCCTCCTGGTCTGCGACATCGAGATCCTGCGGCTGCATTACGCCGAGACGCTGAAGGCCTGGCGGGAGCGCTTCATGGCGCGACGCGAGGAGGCCGTGCAGCTTTACGACGAGCGCTTCGCCCTGATGTGGGAATTTTATCTGGCGGCCAGCGAGATGACCTTCCGCAAGCAGCACATGATGAACTTCCAGATCCAGCTCACCAAGCGTCAGGGTGTGGTGCCGATGACCCGTGACTACGTCGGACACGAAGAAGCCCGCCTGCGGGCCATCGAACGCGGCGCCAAGCCAAGGCTGAAGCTGGCTGGTGAATGAAGTCTAATGACGCTGGGTCGAAATCGGGGACGAGCGGAAAGAAGCTGTCAACGCCAACTGCGCCCGCAGTTCCACCAGGATCTCGGGCGCGACCGGCTGGCGGCGCACTTCGGGGCGCTCGGCGTGCTGCATGGCCGCGATCAGCCCGGACAGCCAAAGCCGGCTGCCCGCTTCGCTTCGCCAGATCTGGTGCTGCCGTTCTGGCCGCATCACTTGCCTCGTCTCCCTGATGGCGGGTTACCGGGGACAATCCCCTGTCTGCCCGCCCGTTCCGGCGCTACCCCGAAAGAATCCGGAGAGATGTGATCTGCTTCACATAAGTCTGGTCGGGCCTGGCCTAGAC
>NZ_JBFUES010001039.1:0-2524 GCF_056403875.1 Bradyrhizobium sp. P2_E8 | reverse complement strand
CGACAGCACGGAGTC
Source organism: Bradyrhizobium sp. P2_E8 (assembly GCF_056403875.1). Lineage (NCBI taxonomy): Bacteria > Pseudomonadati > Pseudomonadota > Alphaproteobacteria > Hyphomicrobiales > Nitrobacteraceae > Bradyrhizobium > Bradyrhizobium sp. P2_E8. The sequence continues at coordinate 2,509 of NZ_JBFUES010001039.1, read as the reverse complement.
GGTCGGCGACGGCGAGATCGATCCGCGCGGATTGCGAATGGAGATCAACTATTGAGGCGACCGGCCGCCAAGGCGAATTCGGGAAAAAGCGGCAATTTATTTGACAGATATAGGAACTGCGGGTGGTTGGCCCGCGTTCCCCGTGCGAAGAGACTACAGAGATGCTCGTGCGATGAATGATACCAGTCAATTCGCGACCGCGCTGCTCGCGCTCGTTTTCATCGGAGCCCTGCTCGTCACCGGGCAGCTCTTCGTCAAGCAACGCGCGCAGCGCGACATCGCGTATGCGACAAGTCACTTGCTGCCGCGGCTGTGATCCAACTTCTGTGCGAAAAGATCATGTGGTCTCTGCATCGGCCTTGTGCCGTTCGTCCGCTCGCCTAGATTAGGCGACAATCTCACGAACGATGCCGGGGTCCCGATGTCCGATCTCTCCACCTTTCCCATCACCAAGCGCTGGCCGGCCGAGCATCCGGAGCTGCTTCAGCTCTATTCGCTGCCGACGCCGAACGGCGTCAAGGTGTCGATCATGCTGGAGGAGATCGGGCTGCCCTACGAAGTCCATCTCGTCGATTTCGGCAAGGACGACCAGAAGACATCGGAGTTTCTGTCGCTCAATCCGAACGGCAAGATTCCAGCGATCCTCGATCCCAACGGTCCCGGCGGCAGGCCGCTGCCGCTGTTCGAGTCCGGGGCGATCCTGCAATACCTCGCGGAGAAGACCGGCAAGCTGCTGCCGCAGGATGCGGCGCGCCGCTACCAGGCCATCCAGTGGGTGCATTTCCAGATGGGCGGCATCGGGCCGATGTTCGGCCAGGTCGGTTTCTTTCATAAATTCGCCGGCAAGGATTTCGAGGACAAGCGGCCGCTCGAGCGGTACGTGGGCGAGTCCAAGCGTCTGCTCGGTGTGATGGAGACGCATCTGGCGGGCCGGCAATGGTTCATGGATGACGACTACACCATCGCCGACATCTCCATGCTCGGCTGGGTGCGCAACCTCATCGGTTTCTACGGCGCCGGTGACCTCRTCGAATTCACCCGGTTCAAATCGGTTGCCGCGTGGCTCGAACGCGGCCTGGCGCGTCCCGCCGTGCAGCGCGGGTTGAACATCCCGAAGCGACCGTGAAACTAGCTGAGCGCCTTGTGGGTCATGTAGAGCGCCATCAGCGAGACGAGGGCGATCATGACCCGGCGCAGCACCGATTTGCTGACGCCATTGGCCATGCGTGCGCCGAGATCGGTGCCGACCCAGAGGCCGATAACAATGCCTGTTATGGCTGGCCACCCGACCATGAGTCCCTTGCTCCAGTAGATCCACGCCGCTGGAATGTTGGTCGGGATCACCGAGAAGACGAGGCTGACGAGTTGCGCCTGATGTTGCGGCACGCGCAGGCCCGCGGCGAGGCCGACGGTGATCGCAAGGCCGCCGCCGATGCCCATGAAGCCGGAGGAAAAGCCGGCCAGCGCGCCGATGAGGAACAGCGGAAGCCACGGCAATTCGCCGGGATCGCCGGCCGCGCCAGCACCGTCCTTGCGGTCACGGCGCAGCAGCAGGGCCGCGATCAAGAGAGCGAGGTAGACGACGTAGGTCCATTGCAGGACTGCGTCGGACACGCCGGCCGCGGCATAGCCGCCGCCCGCGCCACCGACGAGAAATCCGATGCCGATCCAGACGATCCATTGCAGCGGACTGCGATTGCCGCTCTGCCAGTAGCGGCGCACACCGGCGAGGCCGGTTGGCGGGACCTGCGTGATCAGCGACGTACCCTGGGCGACATGTTGCTCGGCCCCGAGCAGCAGAACGGAAAAGATCACGAGGCCGCCGCCCGGGCTCGTGCCCATGAAGCCCGATGTCACGCCGCCGACGAGGCCGACGCCGATTCCTGCGAGCAGTTCGWCAATCCAGGACATGGCTCAAGCCCGGGTTCGTCGCTTGACGTCCGGCTTCATCGTGCGGAAGCCGTCGATCACGGCATCGACTGTCGCCATGCAGGCATCGACGTCAAAGTCCTCGCCCCAGCATTTTTGCAGCACAAAGCCCTGGAAGATCGCGATCAGCACGCGCGCGATGGCGTCGGCGCCGAGGTCGCGGTTGACGAGGCCGTCGTGCTGGGCGCGCTCGACCAGCGCCACGATCAGGGCACGCGGCATTTCGATGCCTTCGACGACGCTGGTGCGGACGCGGCGGTTGCGCAGCGCTTCGGCCCAGCCATGGATGCCGACGCGCCGCCGCGCTTCGCCGGCGGGATCGGTGAGCCATTGCGTGTAAACGCGGACCAGGGCGTGAAGGCCTTCGATCGGATCGCCCGATCCCTGCGCGACCGAGTTGAGCACGGCCTCACGGCGATGCCGGTCGTCAGCGAGCGCCTCGATCAGGTCGTCCTTGCTCTGGAAGTAGAGATAGACCGCGCCATGGCTCAGCCCCGAGCGCTTCACGATGTCGGCCATGCCGGTCTGGTGAAAACCGTTCTCGGCGAAGCAGGCGAGGGCGGCCTCGAGGATCTGCTGC
>NZ_JBFUES010001038.1:0-2529 GCF_056403875.1 Bradyrhizobium sp. P2_E8 | reverse complement strand
GCCTTGAAGTGGCCCAAAATTCTCGCTATATTGTGATCATCGATACTTGGCCGAACGACTGGGCCGTTTCGCCTCGTCTAAGACAGGCGCGCACGCTTCAGATGATTTCTCCAAAACATCGACTCATCAGGGCTATGGGCGCAGCGCTGCGTTCCGGTCCGCGTGCGTATYCTCTCTAACTAACTAAAGGAAATTCCCATGGCTATGGGCACCGTGAAGTGGTTCAACACCCAAAAGGGTTATGGTTTCATCCAGCCGGACGACGGCCAGAAGGACGTGTTCGTGCACATCAGCGCCGTCGAGCGCGCTGGCCTCTCCTCCCTCAACGAGGGTCAGAAGGTCTCGTTCGACATCGTCGCCGACCGCCGCAGCGGCAAGTCGTCGGCGGACAATCTCCGCGTCGGCTAACGCCCGCGCACCAGCGCTTCTGACCGCGGACGTACCGGCAGAACGCTAGAATTAGAAAGCCCCGCGACCGGGTTTCGGTCCGCGGGGCTATTTGTTTTGGGGTGCCACTGCCGTCATTCCGGGGCTCGCGTAGCGAGAGCCCGGAATCCATGGACCCGCAGAGACTGCCGCGCGATGGATTCCGGGCTCGCCCTGCGGGCGCCCCGGAATGACAGCGTTGATCAGGCCGTCTTCTTCAGCACCGAGACGAAGAACCCGTCCGTCCCTGTGCGGCGCGGCGTCATCAACCAGCCCTCGGGCGACTGCTGGGCGGCTTCCGCGAAGGCCTCCGCCTTGTCCCAGAGCACGCTAGCGGTCTGCTCCGGCGGCACCACCGCGAACTCGCCATGGCGGCCGATGAACGCCCTCACCTGCTCGCCGTTCTCTTCCGCCAGCACCGAGCAGGTGATGTAGGCGATGCGGCCACCTAGCTTCACCAGCGGCACGGCGCGCTCCAGCACCTCGGCCTGGTCGCGCAGGCGGATCTCCAGCGCGCCCGGCCGCATCCGCCATTTGGCGTCGGGGTTGCGGCGCCAAGTGCCGGTTCCCGTGCAGGGGGCGTCGATCACGACGAGGTCGGCCGTGGCACTGATGTCGGCCAGCGGATCGGCCTCGCCCTTGGGCGTGCGGACATCGGCATTGTGGACGCCGGCGCGCGACAGGCGTTCGTGAATGGGCGCAAGCTGCCGCTTGTCGCGGTCGGTGGCGATCAGCCGCCCCTTGCCCTGCATCATGGCGGCGAGCGCCAGCGTCTTGCCACCGGCGCCGGCGCAGAGATCGATCACCTGCTCGCCGGGTTTTGCCGCGGTGAATTGGGCTGCAAGCTGCGATCCCTCATCCTGCACTTCAACGGCGCCCTTGATGAAATCCTCCTCGGCCTGGATGCCGGGGTTGCGCGCGTCGGCGGAAAGCTCGATGCGGAGGCCCGTTGCGGACCACGGCGTCGGTTTCGCATGAAGATGAGCAAGCGCCTTTAGCACCTTGTCGCGGTTGGATTTTAGCGTGTTGACGCGCAAGTCCAGCGGCGCCCGGCTCGCCATCGCGGCCGCTTCCGCGGCGCGGTCCTCGCCGAACACTTTTGCAAGATGCGGATCGAGCCATTCGGGGTAGTCGCCTGCGATCGCGGCCGGTGCGTCCTTGAGGGAGCGATGGCTCAGCGCCGCCTCCTCGGCCTCCGTCAGCGGCGCCGGCGCAAACCGGCTGCCGTCGAACAAGGCGGCCATGGTGGCCGCATCCATGTTGCGCTCGAGGCGGAGCATGCCGATCAGCCTGGCACGCGCGGTGTCGGCGTCCATCAAAAAGGCACTCGAGGCATAGCGGCGCAGCACGTCCCAGACGAGGCCGGCAATCGCGGCGCGGTCGCCGGAGCCGGCGAAGCGGTGCGCGGTGCCCCACTCCTTCAGCGCCTTGGCCGCGGGCACGCGGTCCTTCTCGATGGTGTCGATCAGTTCGATGGCTGCGGACAGCCGGGCAGCGGGAGTCATTTCAAATCTTTCAGGTCAGGATCGGCGGATAAGCGCCTAGATCAGCAACAGCATCCTCAGCGCGAAGTAGATCCACATCGCGAGCAGCACCAGCACGCCGGCGAGCCAGATCGTCGAGCGGCGGCCGAGATCGTTCGAGGAGACGAACACGCCGGCATGGGCAAAGCGCGTCACCACGAACACCCAGGACATCAGCACGATGAAGAAATCGGCATGGCGCAACGGGAGCGCCAGCGCGATCAAGGCGTAGAACAGCACCGGCAGCTCGAACTGGTTGCGGTAGCAATTGGCGATTTGCGTGGTGCTCTTGGGCCAGTTCGGCTCGCCCAGCGCAACGTCGCGGATCTTGGTCTCGCCCGAGACCAGCGAGCGGCGGCGCGCCAGCGCCATGCCAATCAGGAGCGCGAAGGTGAGACCGACCTGCACGAAGACAGGCAGCAGGACCATTTGGGCAGACATCGGAACTTTCCCGTAAGGCGGAACACCGCGGACCGTCATTAGCCGCGACTGTTGGCGCTGACAATCAACGAGTTGAACCGGCGTTCCCGATCAGGCGACCAACGGGCGATAGTTAAAGCAATTTCGGCCCGTTCGGGCC
>NZ_JBFUES010001037.1:0-2531 GCF_056403875.1 Bradyrhizobium sp. P2_E8 | reverse complement strand
CCATCGCACGGCGTACGTCGCGCTCCATCGTCGGCGTCCACGCGTTCATGCGGTCCGGGCGATTGAGCGTGATGGTCGCGACCTTGTCGCTCACCTCATAGAGAATGTGTTCATAGGCCATGACGCTCTCCCTTTGTCTGCCGGCGCAATTTCGCGCGCGCTCGTTGGGAGCGAACCTAGCATATCCAGGGATGAAGCAAGGGCCGGCGCGCTGTTTGCGCGATCACTCGGCGGCTTGCGCCAGCAGCGGCCGGCGCGTCAGCCAGCCATTGATGAAGTGATCGAGCCAGGCGCGTTCTGCGACATCGTACACGGCACGGTCCGCGAAATGATGATGCCGCTCGCGCGCACCGGGCGCGCTGAACCCGTCATAGCCGCGCGTGGTCCAGCGATGCATCATGGCGTAGGTCACGTCAGGATGAAACTGCACGCCGAAGGCGTTGCCGGCGCGGAACGCCTGCACCGGAAAATCATCGCCTTCCGCAAGCAGCTCAGTGCCGGCCGGCAGTTCGAACCCCTCGCGGTGCCAGTGATAGACCTGCGCCGGCCAGGCCGGGCAGAGCGCGTGGCCCGCGGCCGTCGGGCGGATCGGGTAGTAGCCGATCTGGGTCAGGGCCTCCGCATGCGGCGCGACGCGGGCCCCGAGCTGCATCGCCAGCATCTGCGCACCGAGGCAGATGCCGAGGAACGGCCGCTGTTCGCGGAGCGGAATTTCGATCCAGTCGATCTCGCGGCGGATGTAGTCGTCGGGATCGTTGGCGCTCATGGGGCCGCCGAAAACCACGGCGCCGGCATGCTGATCGAGCGTCTGTGGAAGGGGATCGCCAAAGCGGGGACGGCGGATGTCGAGGCGATGGCCGAGCGCGCGCAGCGCATTGCCGACACGGCCGGGCGTCGAGGATTCCTGGTGCAGGACAATCAGAACCGGCAACCGGGCTTCAGGACGAGCAGCAGATGCGCCAGGGGCCCCTCTCTTCGGGAAGGGCACCAATTCCGCGCCACCAAACCTGTCCGTCCGGAACGACATTGCCTTTCCAAATGCTAATCGGTTCAGACCGCCAGCATAGCTAAGCGATGGTTAACATCGTGTGAGTTCGCGCACACACGACACCGATTAAGGAAGCAAGCTCCGGGCCACGACGGGCGCTTCGAGCGTTCTCTAGTGCCTCTGCCGCTGGAAGCGACTGGTGGCGGATAAAATGAAGCCGCGCGGAAAGAAACGCAGCGCGAATGGCACAATCTTGATGCCGAGACCGGGCAGCACTGCCCGTTTATTTGCCATCAGCCCACGATAGGCCTCCCGTGCAACGTCGGAGGCAGGAACATTGAGAAGGGCCGTATTATGTCCGGATCCAACGCCGGCGCGCGCCTGGAATTCGGTAGGCACCGGACCCGGGCAAAGTACGGTGACGCGGACGCCGCGCGGCGCGAGCTCCGCCCGCAGGGCCTCGGTGAGAGAAATCACATAGGCCTTGGACGCGTAATAGACCGCCATGCCGGGGCCGGGCAGGAAGCCGGCGATCGAGCCGACATTGAGAAGACCGCCCTTGTTCCTGACGAGCTGATCGGCAAATCGCAGCGACAGATCCGTCAGAGCCCGGACGTTGACATCGACGATGCCAACCTGCTCGTCGCGATCGCACTCGATTGCATCGCCGAACACGCCGAAGCCGGCATTGTTGACGAGATGGTCGAGCTCGACACCTTCGGCGGCGAGCGCTGCCGCGATCTTTTCTCCGGCGTCTGCTTCCTGAAGATCGCAGGCGATAACGATCGGCTTCTTGCCGCCCTTGGCGGCGAGCTCGTTCGCGAGCGCCTCGAGCCGGTCCGCACGCCGCGCCGTCAGCGCGAGACGGTGTCCATTCGCGGCGAACACCCGCGCCAGCTCCGTGCCGATGCCCGCCGAGGCACCGGTGATCAACGTTACCCGCTCAATCACGATCGAAGTCTCTTGAATTGAAGTTTTTTAGGCCTGCAATGGCAGAACGAGAGCATAGGCCGTACGTGACAGGCAAGCGGCGCTGTCAGCATGGCCGCTTGAGTGGGCACCAGAGAGGGCAGAAAACCCACAGATTTGCCGGCAAACCCGGGACAAGACGGCCGGGGGCTACATTAAAGTTTCGTCATGTGATCTGCACAACCGGCCACCCGCCGTGTTGGACGCAATCAGCCGCCGACGGCGCCGTCCTTCACCTGGCTACCGGCGCGGTCCGCCACGGCGTGCTTCAGGTCGATCCGGTCGCGCTGGGCAATCCCGAGCAGGTCGGAGGCGCGCCAGACCACGTTGTCCTCGAACTCGGAGACCTGGCCGTCGGCATAGACCAGCTCCCACATCATCTGGACGATGCGCTTACGGCCCGCTTCGTCGAGCGAGCGCATGATGACGCTGGTAAAGTGATAGAGGTCGACCGCCTCGCCCTCGACCTGGGTTGCATCGACGATCAAACGATCGGCGGCGCCGCGATCAAGCCCGAAATGGCTTTCGATCAGGCTGTGCAGCTTGCGCTGCTCGGCCGCCGTCGGTTGGCCGT
>NZ_JBFUES010001036.1:0-2537 GCF_056403875.1 Bradyrhizobium sp. P2_E8 | reverse complement strand
GCGATACGCTTGACGAGACCCGTCAGCACCTTGCCGGCGCCGATCTCGAAGAAACGGGTCACGCCCTGCCCTGCCATATAGGCAACCGACTCGCGCCAGCGCACCGTTCCGGTGACTTGTTCGACAAGGCGGCGGCGGATCTCGTCGGGATCGGTGATGGCGCTCGCCAGCACGTTCGACACCAGCGGAGCTGCCGGGGCCTTGATCGTGACCTTGGCCAGCGCCTCCGCCATGGCGTCGGCAGCCGGCTGCATCAGCTTGCAATGGAAGGGTGCGGACACCGGCAGCAGCATCGCGCGCTTGGCGCCCTTGGTCTTGGCGATCTCGACGGCGCGATCGACCGCCGCCTTGTCGCCGGAGACAACCACCTGCCCGCCGCCATTGTCGTTGGCGGCCTGGCAGACCTGCCCCTGCGCCGCCTCATTGGCCACCTCCATGGCGGCCTCGTAATCGAGACCGAGCAGCGCGGCCATCGCGCCGGCGCCGACCGGCACGGCTTTTTGCATTGCGAGACCGCGGGTGCGAAGCAGCCGCGCGGTGTCGGAAACCATCAGGCTGCCGGCCGCGGCCAGCGCCGAATATTCGCCAAGCGAGTGGCCGGCGACAAAGGCCGCATCCCGCCCCACGGAAAAACCGGCTTCAGCCTCGAGCACCCGCAGGGTCGCAACAGAAACCGCCATAAGCGCCGGCTGGGCGTTTTCGGTGAGCTGGAGGGTTTCGGCCGGGCCATCCCAGATGATGGCCGTCAGCTTCTCCCCAAGCGCTGCGTCGACCTCGTCGAATACGGCGCGCGCCACCGGGAAGGCGTCGGCCAGGGCCTTGCCCATACCAACCGCCTGGGACCCCTGCCCCGGAAATGTGAATGCTGCCGTCATCGGCGCTCCCTGCTTGTCGAGCACGATCCCTGCGAGAACCGGCAGCCGATTACGCGCGGCCTTGGGCCATGGTTCCGGATCGTGCGTCAAAGGGGGCCGTAGACACCGTCCGGGCCTGCAATGTCAAGCCAAGATGGGAACCTCGACCGGCATCCAACTGGGGATGCGCCCCTTAAAACCCGCCCGCCTTCTGATCTGCGCCGACCTCGGCGCCAGCCCGCGCGCGGCGGGCACTGCTGGCCAATTGCCCCGGCCGGTCGTCACGGTTCGGCCTCGCGGTGGCGAGCCGCAGCACGGCGGCGTAGTTCGGCTGCACTTCCATGCGGCCGGCATGCCGGCTCTCGCTGAGCAGGCGATGGATCTTCGGCAGATTGTAGCAGGGCACGTAGAACAGGAGGTGATGCTCGAGGTGATAGTTCACGTAATATGGCGCGATGAACAGGCGCTCGAGAAAATTGGCATGCGTGGTGCGGGTGTTGCGCAGCGGATCGCTGCTGTCGGGGACGACGGCATGCTCGGCGATGTTGCGGATGCGGGTGATGACCATCATCCAGGTCAGCAGCGGCACCAGCCATAGCAGCGGATAGGCCCACCACAGGCCGGCCGCCGCAAGCGCTGCGAACATCGCGGCATTGACGAGGCATTGCGGGCCGAGCTTCTCCCAGAAATGCGCAGCGCGCTGCCGCCACGGCCAGTCCTGCGGGCCGAGGGCGTTGAGCAGTTGCGCCTTGCGCTGCTGGTAGCCGGTCTGCCCGGTGATGTCGCGAATGAACTTGCGGCGATAGCTCAGCTGCGTGATCGGAAATGGCGCCGACAGCACGAGATCGGGATCGTCCTCCTGCTGGGTCCGCGCGTGGTGCTGCAAGTGATAGCGGCGATAGGCGCGCGTCTCCGCAAAAACCGGATAAGCGCAGAACCACTGGCTCAGCGTCAAATTGGTGTTCTCGTCGGCGGAGAGACAACCATGCGCGCCGTCGTGCATGAGGATCGACAGGCCCAGTTGGCGCGAGCCGATAATGGTGACGGCGAAGATATAAGTGAGCGGATTGGGCCACCACGCGACCAGCGCGATCGCGCCGATGATCAGCGCCCAGGCATGCGCGATCAGTGCGACCCCCTTCCAGGTTACGCGCTGGCGCACGTCGACGAGCTGGTCCTCGGTCAGGAAATCGCGGGCACGCATGCGAAGCGCGGTCATGGCCTAACTCTCCTCATCCGAAGGGGTCGATGCGTCGCGGTCGTCGACGAGGCGCAGGCGCGCGGCCTCGCCGGCGGATTTCGCCTGCTCGCCAAGCACGCGCAGCATCTCGGCGCAGAGTTCATCCGGCGAGCGGCCCATGGCGTAGCCTTCGAGGATGACGCCGATGGCGACGGCCCAGAACCGCCGCGAGCTCTCGTCGGGCGCGCGCAGGGAACGCCAGCCGTGGCGCGCGACCTGGCTCGCATAGGCACGCGCGCCCTCGGCGTGCAGACGCTCGATGGTGCGCTCGACCAGCGGCGCGAGATCCTGGCGACGCCGCGTCAGCGTCAACGCCTCGGCGAAGAAGGCGACCGAATCGCTTGCCGTCACCGTCTCGGCCAGCGCGTGGGTGTAGTCCCGCGGCGTGCGCGCCTTCAGCGCAGCCTGCTCGGTCGCGCGGGCCAGATACAGGAGCTCGCGAC
>NZ_JBFUES010001035.1:0-2544 GCF_056403875.1 Bradyrhizobium sp. P2_E8 | reverse complement strand
CGCCTATATCGAGGCGGCCGTCGACCGCTGCGTCTGGGCCAGCGACTGGCCGCATCCGGTCTCCGTCAAGCAGCCGCCGAACGACGCGGACCTGCTCGAGCTGATGTACCGCTACGCGCCCGATGAGGCGACGCTGGAGAAGATTCTGGTGCACAATCCGGCAAAGCTGTTCGGCTTTGCCGACTGATCGGCTCCGGTCGCCATCGGGCCATTCACGCTCAGGGCGAGATGATCCGGTCGCGCATGGCGATCATCACGGCCTGCGTGCGGGTGGCTGCGCCGAGCTTCTTGCAGCAGCTCTTGATGTGCGCCTTCACGGTGCGTACCGTAATGGTCAAGGCGTCGGCGATCTCGTCGCTGGATCGCCCGACGGCCGCGAGCGTCAGCACCTCGCGCTCACGCGAGGACAGTACGAGCTGCGGAGCCTCGGGCAGGCCGCGCAGCTTCAGCACCCGGTCGAAGGCGTAAAGCGCCATGAGGTGGAGCGCGGGGAGATCGCGCTCCGGCAGATCGATCTCGGCGCCGCCGAACCACACCTGGCCGGTGCGGCCCGCTGGCGAGATGACCGGGATCACCACGCCATCCACCATGCCGAAGTCGCGGGCGCGTCGCACGAGTTCGACGGCGCGCGGCTCCCGTTCCGGATCGTACGGCGCTTCCCTGAACCAGCGGAACGGCTGAAGCGTTGTCCTGCAATAACGCAGCGCGGGATCATGCCACACATACTGCGCCTCGGAATACATATCGAGAAAGCCGGCCGGCAGCCGTTCGGCGAGAACGGCCTCGCGCGGCCTTTCGGTCGACAGCGGGGCGACATAGGAAGTGCAGTAATAGTCGAAGCCGTGCTGGCCGAGCGTGCGGCTCATCGCATCCAGAATGCTCGCGACATCAGGAAGCTGCCGCACCGTCTCGACGAAATCGAATGCTCGACTGCGGACCACGTCCATCGGCGGCCTACGATCGGTCTTTGAGGGATCGGCGCTATGCTACCCTTCCAGGCACCGAGTGTAGGACGTCGAGACCGTAACTGCAATCTGCGCGAATTTGCCACGCTCGGGAGGGTATCGCCGACGTCCGGCCCGGTGTGATCACCGGGCCGGCTGCGCCGCCAGCCTGTCACGCACCTCAGCCGCAATCTCGAACGAGCGCAGCCGCGCGGCGTGGTCGTAGATCTGGCCCGTGGTCATCAGCTCGTCCGCGCCGGTCTCGGCGATCAGCGCCGTCAGCTTCTGCTCGACCACTTCAGGCGAGCCGACCGCGGAGCAGGACAGCGCTTGCGCCACGCCGGCCTTCTCGGCCGGCGACCACAGCGCGTCCATGTCGTCGACCGGCGGCGGCAGCGGGCCGGGCGTGCCGCGGCGCAGATTGATGAACTGCTGCTGGAGCGACGAGAACATGCGCTGCGCCTCGGCGTCGCTGTCGGCGGCGAACACGTTGACGCCGACCATCGCATGGGGCTTGTCGAGCTGCGCCGACGGCTCGAAGCGCGCCCGATACTCGCGCAGCGCGGGCATCATCATCTGCGGCGCGAAATGCGAGGCGAACGCGAAGGGCAGGCCGAGCATGGCCGCGAGCTGCGCGCCGAAGGTGCTCGATCCCAGTATCCACAGCGGCACATTCGTCCCCATGCCGGGCACGGCGCGGATCGCCTGGTTCGGCTTGACGTCGCCGAGCAGCGCCTGCAACTCCAGCACGTCATGCGGAAAATTCTCGGAAGTGGTGGCGAGATCGCGCCGCAGCGCCCGCGCGGTGAACTGGTCGGTGCCGGGCGCCCGCCCGAGCCCGAGATCGATCCGCCCCGGATAGAGCGACTCCAGCGTGCCGAACTGCTCGGCGATGACCAGCGGCGAGTGGTTCGGCAGCATGACGCCGCCGGAGCCGACGCGGATCGTCTTCGTGCCGCCCGCGACATGCCCGATCACCACCGACGTTGCGGCACTGGCGATCCCCGTCATGTTGTGATGTTCGGCCAGCCAGAACCGCTTGTAGCCCCAGGCCTCCGCATGCCGGGCGAGATCGAGCGAATTGCGAAACGCCTGCGCCGCATCGCCACCTTGGCGGATGGGCGCGAGGTCGAGCACGGAGAAGGGGATCATGCGTCGGGGTCCGAATGGAGGGAGATATGCGGCGGAAGCCACATGTAGTGCTGTCAAGGTCCCAATGTTAGCGCCGCACGGTCCCCCAGATACGGACGCAACGATGCCATTCGGAATTGTCGTGGGTGACCGGCGAACTGCCCAGATTGCGCTTTTTGACCCAGCGGACTTTCAGCGCAGGTTTGACTTACGTCAACATTCAAGACTTGGCTTCATTTTCACTTCCGACGTTGGTTGCTTCGATCCCCTTTCTGGAGAGGTATGATGGCCGATCCGACCAAGCTCTCGGTTGAGAAAGCGCTCGAAAAGATACGTCAACGCGACGAGCCGAAATCAGGGAATTCACGCCTTGATGAAAAAACTGACGCTCTCAATGAAGAGATAAAACGTATGAGAGCACAAAGGCTCCGCCTTGAACGACAACAGGGCAAGCGTGGCTGAATAGCGC
>NZ_JBFUES010001034.1:0-2549 GCF_056403875.1 Bradyrhizobium sp. P2_E8 | reverse complement strand
TTCGCGCGCGGCGAGATCGACCATGCGCTGCCGGCCGCTCTTGCTGGCGTTGGTCTCGGGGATTTCGGGGAGCGGTCCGTCCGGATCAAAACCGGAGGCATCGGTGCCGAGGATCACCGAGAGCGAGGCGATCGCGCTGTCGTAGTGCACGCGGCTGTCGAGGAGGGCGCGCTTCTCCTTGGCTTCGTCGACGCTGTCGCCGACCACGACGAAGGCGCCGGGTAGGATTTTCAGGTGCTCGGGATCGCGGCCGACCTTTGCCATGCGGCCCTTGATGTCGGCATAGAGCTTCTGCCCGTCGGCGAGGCTGCCGCCGCCGGTGAAGACGGCCTCCGCGGTCTCGGCCGCGAGCTGCCTGCCGTCCTCGGAGGCGCCGGCCTGCACGATCACCGGCCAGCCCTGCACCGGGCGGGCGATGTTGAGGGGCCCGCGCACCTTCAGATATTTGCCGTTGTGATCGAGCGTGTGCATCTTCGAAGGATCGAAGAACAGCCCGTCCTCGACGTCGCGCACGAAGGCGTCGTCGGCGAAGGAATCCCACAGGCCCGTGACCACGTCATAGAATTCGCGGGCGCGCTTGTAGCGCTCGGCGTGCTCCATGTGGTCGTCGAGCCCGAAATTCAGCGCGGCATCCGGGTTCGAGGTGGTGACGATGTTCCACCCCGCACGCCCGCCGCTGAGATGGTCGAGCGAGGCGAAGCGGCGCGCGACGTGATAGGGCTCGTCGAACGTGGTCGAGCCCGTCGCGATCAGGCCGATCCGCTCGGTGACCGCCGAGAGCGCCGACAGCAGCGTGAACGGCTCGAACGACGTCACCGTGTGGCTGCGCTTGAGCGCGTTGATCGGCATGTTCAGCACGGCGAGATGATCGGCCATGAAGAAGGCGTCGAACTTGCCGGCCTCGAGCTTCCGGATCAGCGTCTTGATGTGACCGAAATTGAAATTGGCGTCCGGCCAGGCCCCCGGATAGCGCCAGGCGCCGGTGTGGATGCTGATCGGGCGCATGAACGCGCCAAGCTTGAGTTGCCGTTGTGCCATCGCCCCGTATCCGTTCTGGGTGTCGTTCGCAAAGACATAGGGATGCGGAGGAACTCTGCCATTGGGGCAGGCGGGAAGAATTTTTTGTTTTTCGCTGTCAGCTCAGCACAAACGCGTCATTCCGGGGCGCGCGCATCGTGAGCTACGATGCGCAATTGCGCATTTGAGAGTCCATCGAGCCGCTGGCACTGATGCGAGAGGGCTACTGCCCCCGCACCCTTTGCTCGAAGGCGCTCAGCACGGCGAGCGTCATCGCGGTGACACCGGTCCGGATGGTCGGTTTCGGCACCGGGGCGAATTGCGGCGAGTGGTTGCCGGGAAGCGGCGGGCCGCTGCCGTTACGCGCGGCGGCGACGCGGTCGGGCTCATAGACGCCGATGTTGAAGAACATCGAAGGCACACCGGCGTTGACATATTCCGAATAGTCCTCGCTGGTCGTGTTTGCAGGGCTGATGTTGAACTTGTCGCCGAAGGCTACCTTCAGCACCCGCTCGGCCTGGCCGACGACAGCGGCATCGTTCATCACCGCCTTGGTACCCTCGTCGAGATGGATTTCGGGCGCCGGCGCATCCGCCATCGCCGCCACCGCCTTCGCCGTCCGCTCGATCCCAGCCAGCATCCTGGCGCGCACCTGCGGCTTGAAGCTGCGGATCGTGCCGATCACCCTGGCCTCGTCGGGAATGATGTTGCCGGCGGTGCCGGCGTGGATCGCGCCGATGGTGACAAGGCCGAATTCGGTCGGGTCCTTCTCGCGACTGATCACGCTCTGCACGTCGACGACGAAGCGGGATGCCATCATCACGGGATCGATGGTCGCCTGCGGTATCGCGCCATGGCCGCCGCGGCCAAGGAATTTGATGAAGAGACCGTCAACATTCGACGATCCGACCCCGACCCTATAGGTCACGGAGCCGTAAGCTCCATTGCCGTCGTGCAGAGCAAATCCCGCGTCGGGCTTCGGAAAGCGGGTGAACAGGCCATCGTCGATCATCGCCTTTGCGCCCGTGACCTCTTCCTCAGCGGGCTGCGCGATGAACATCAACGTACCGTGCCACTGGTCCTTTATGCCGACCAGGGTCTTCGCCGTGCCGACCCAGCTCGCCATGTGGATGTCATGGCCGCAGCTATGGGCGACAAATGTCTCGCGGCCCTGCCAGATCTGCTTGTCGCGGCTGGCATAGGGCAGGCCGGTCTTCTCCTCCATCGGCAGCGCATCGAGCTCGGTGCGAACCATGATGGTAGGACCATCGCCGTTCCTGTAGATGGCAACAAGGCCAGTCTTGCCGACGTGCTCGGTGACCTCAAAGCCAATCGCACGCATCTCGGCGGCGAGTTTCGCCGCGGTCTTCTCTTCCTGGAAGGCAATCTCGGGATGGGCGTGGATGTCCTTGTAGAGCGCGTCGAGCTTCGGATATTCGCTCTCGAAGGAGGTCTCGATCGTTTGCTTCAATCTGGCGACGTCGAGCTCCGCATGGGCAGGCGGCGAGAGCAGGCCGCACAACGCCACGGAA
>NZ_JBFUES010001033.1:0-2549 GCF_056403875.1 Bradyrhizobium sp. P2_E8 | reverse complement strand
CCAACAAAGCTTTGGATGGGATCTGGCACACGCTCGATGGATCACGGCATCGAAGCATTGTGCTCGCCGGCCGGCACTCCCTTGGCCGACGAAGTCGTCCTGGCAGGCATCCGCACGTTGCGTGAGGGAATGCTCCAGACCCTGCAACAACCTGACGATCTCGAGGCGCGGCGATTGTCCCAGTATGGCTCATGGCTCGCGTCGTTTGGGCTGCAGGCCCGCGTCCCCATGGGCGCAAGCCACGGCATTGGCCATGTGCTCGGCGGGACGTTCAACGTTCCCCATTACTATTGCACGCCCGTCATCATGCCGAGCCTTCTTCGCTACAACAAKCCATTCACCGAAGATGCGCAGAAGCGCTTGGCGGCGGCTTTGGGCGCTCCGGGTGACGAAGCCGCAGATGCCTTTGCGGAATTCACCAGGAGACTTGGACTACCCGGACGACTCGCCGACGTCGGCATCGGTGAAGACAAGTTCGAGCAGATCAGCAAGATCGCGATCAATCATCGCTTCGTACGCGCCAATTCGCGTCCTTTCAAAGACGAGGCCGATATCGTCGATCTGCTGCGAACCGCCGCGTAGCAGCCAAAGCGGCGGCCGGTGGTGAAGGCATAGCCGTTTGCCTTCCCCATCGGCGCGCTCTGTTGAGGTCATCGTGCCTCAACTTTCCAAGACATGCACTCTCGCGCGGTCGCTCGCGGCCTGATTGCGCAAACCGAGCCGGCCGGCCTCCAGTAGGAGGTCAGACAAGCGCTTGTCGTCGACCGCACGCGCCAACACGATCGAACCGACCATGGTCGCAATTGCACGAGCGGCCGCCTGCCTCGCTTCTTTTGATGGCCTCGCCGCGATCAGGCGCGCGAGGATATCGACCATCTTGCCAAGCCCGCTTTCGAGGGTGCGTCGCGCCTCCGGACCTGACCGCCCGATATCCGCGGCCAAAGCCGGAAGCGCGCAACCGCGTCCCGGATCGTCACGGTGGCGAGGGCTCAGGTAAGACTCGACAATTGCGTCGAATCCCTTCTGGGCGGGCAGGCCCTGCGTGAGACTCAGCCAATGGACAATCGTTCGATCCATGGCCAGGGCGAGGCTTTCGACGACCAACGCATCACGCGATTTGAAGTAGGCGTAGAAACTGCCATGCGTCAGATTTGCGAGCTTCATCAGGTCGGCCACACTCAGGCCATCGGCACCGCTCTGGCGCAGGCCGCGGGAAGCACTTTCGACAATACGTCTGCGGGTGTGCTGCCCATGGTCCTTCGGATAACGCATCGCCTGCTCCGGGATGGCACAAGGTATTCGCTGATGATGATCCCATCACGGCCGGAACTTCTCAGCCCGCGCGGAAGGTCGCCTGAAGCGCGGATCGCCAAGCCGCGGCTTCACGCGACCTTCCGCGCGGCCCCGCTGTCGGCGTCCAGGAAACCCGTAAGCCTGTCCCTGATCAGTCGCTCGGCATCTTCCATGATGCGGTCGATCAGTTCCTTCACGGTCGGAATGTCGTGAATGAGCCCGACGACCATGCCGCAGCTCCACGCGCCCGCGTCCATGTCGCCGTCGATCATCACCTTGGGATAGACGCCAGCGACCTGGTCGTGGACGTCCTCGATCTTGAGGCTCTTGCCCTTGCCTCGCTCGATCTCGAGCAGATGCTCGACACCCTTGTTGTTCAGCACCCGTTCGGTGTTGCGGAGCGCCCGCATGACCAGCCTTGTGTCGAGCTCCGACGCCGCGACCAGGGCGTTCTTGACGTTCTCGTGCACCGGCGCTTCCTTGGTGGCGATGAAGCGCGTGCCCATGTTCATGCCCGCAGCGCCCATCGCCAGTGCCGCAACCAGGCTGCGGGCGTCCGCCATGCCGCCCGAGGCAACGAACGGGATCTTCAGTTCCTCGGCCGCGCGCGGCAACAGGATCATGTTTGGCATGTCATCCTCGCCGGGATGGCCGCCGCACTCGAAGCCGTCGACGCTGACCGCATCGCAGCCGATCTGCTCGGCCTTCAGCGAGTGCCGGACGGAGGTGCATTTGTGGATCACCTTGATGCCGCCCGCCTTCAGGGTCGGCATGTACTGTTCGGGGCTGCGCCCGGCGGTTTCGACGATCCTGACGCCGCCCTCCCTGATGGCCGCGATGTATTCCGGATAGGGAGGCGCGCTGAAGGTCGGCAGGAACGTGAGGTTCACGCCGAACGGCTTGTCCGTCATGTCGCGACAGCGCGCGATCTCCTTGGCCAGCAGTTCCGGCGTTCTTTGCGTCAGGCCCGTGATCAAGCCGAGCCCGCCCGCGTTGGAGACGGCCGCCGCCATTTCGGCGAAGCCGACGTAGTGCATTCCGCCCTGGATGATCGGGTGCTCGATGCCGAACAGTTCAGTAATCGCTGTCTTCACGAATGATCTCCCCGTGTTCCCGCTCAGTGGATGATTTCAAACAGGCCGGCAGCGCCCATGCCGCCACCGATGCACATGGTCACCACGCCGTATTTCGCCTTGCGCCGGCGGCCCTCGATCAGAAGATGGCCGGTCAGTCGCGCGCCGGTCATGCCGTAGGGA
>NZ_JBFUES010001032.1:0-2550 GCF_056403875.1 Bradyrhizobium sp. P2_E8 | reverse complement strand
GGTCGCGGCCCGTACTCATCAGGCTTGCTCCATTTCGGTGCAAACCTCGCACTTTGGTCTTAACGGGCTGTTGCGTCATCCGCGCTGAGTGTGTGAATCCTGTATTCGGCCGGAACCAGTCCTCGATGTTTCGACGGGTTATCGTCGGAGGATGTTAACCATGCTGACCTCACGCCGGATTGGCGTCCCCTGCATCACTATTCCAGTGTAAACCCGACCCGCAGCGTCACCTGATAGTGGCGCACGGCGTTGTTCTCGATGTGGCCGCGCGTCTGCACCACCTCGAACCATTTCATCTCGCGGATGGTCTTAGCGGCGCGGCTGATCGCGTTCTTGATCGCATCCTCGATCGAAGTTTCGGATGATCCGACCAATTCCAGGATCTTGTAGACGTGATCCTTCTCGGCTGTGGGCATGGCGCGTCTCCCCTTGTGCTGTGACGGGCCCGGATACGTCTGTCGCGATACATCCGGCCGGCCTCCACCTTGAACGGATCCGGGCGCCTCGGGTTCCGTCCCCGGCGATCGGCCGCGCCACAAGCCGACCGCGGTCCGTGGCGGTGCCCAGTTTGTGCAAGTGCACGAAAATATGGGTCGCGCGTGCGGGCGGTGCCCCCAAATTCGTCCGCGGCCGCCTGGCCGCTCTTGCTCGCTCCAATGCGGGCGCGTTAGCCTCGGTCCGTTTCCTTATACCTTCGATGTGCAGCGATGATCGGCCGTTGGACGAGGAGCGCTCTGGTCGCAATCAGTCTGTCCGCCGTGCCAGCGCTGGGCGCGGTGCCGGACGATCTCGACGACGCGCCCGGCACCATGTCGCTGCAGGTGACGACCGATCCGTCCACGATCGAATGCCGCAAGCTCGAAACGGTCGATCCTGCCTCGCTGATCTTCCGGCCGCTGCGGCGGACGTTCAACGAGGATTTCGACGAGCATCCGCTGTCGGGCGGACGCTGGGTGCCGCATTATGCCGGCGGCGCGGCGTGGCCGGAGGCGCGCTACTGGGGCGGCGACGGCTCCGACTTCAAGCGCAAGACCAGCGCCAATGGCGAGCAGCAGATCTATGTCGATCCGCGCTATTCGGGGCGCGCAGCGGCGCCGCTCGGGCTCGATCCGTTCAAGGTGAAGGACGGCGTGCTCTCGATCGTCGCGAGCCGTACACCGCCGGAATTGAAGTCCGTTCTGTTCAACAACGAGTACATCTCCGGGATCCTGACGACGCAGGGCACGTTCGCGCAGAAGCACGGCTATTTCGAAATCCGCGCCAAGCTCCCGGTCGGCCATGCGGTGTGGCCGGCGTTCTGGATGCTGGCGGACGACGGCGGCTGGCCGCCGGAGGTCGACGTGCTCGAAGGCCGCGGTGAGCGGCCGGGCGATCTCGTGATGACGACGCATTGGCGGATTCCGTCGACCCAGAAGATCCAGTCCTGCGGCTTCGACTTCGCGGTCGGCGACGCTTCGAGCTCATTCCACAATTACGGTGTGCTGTGGGAGGAGGATCGCCTGGTCTATTTCATCGACCGCAAGCCGGTGTCCGACATCAAGGTGCCGATCGGCTTCGACGATCCCATGTACATGATCGTCAATCTCGCGATCGGATCGAAGTTCTTTCTCGGCGTCGGTCCCGTCGATGCGGAATCACCGCCGGCCGTCGCATTCGAGATCGACCGGGTTTCCGCCTATCAGATCGAGATGGAGCAGGCGCGGAGATAGATATGTCGGCGGATTTCTCGCGGCGTCATTTTGCCAAGCTCGCCGGCCTTGCCGCGCTGGGAGCGGCGACGGGCGTCGGCGCTGCGGAGAGCGAAACGCCAGCATCGGCCGGGCACGGCTCGCCGTTCCCGAAGGATTTCTTGTGGGGCACCGCGACCTCGTCCTACCAGATCGAAGGCGCCGTCAACGAGGACGGACGTGGCAAATCGATCTGGGACATTTTCAGCCACACGCCCGGCAAGATCGAGGACGGCTCCACCGGCGACCGCGCCAACGAGCATTATCACCGCTACAAGGAGGACGTCGCGCTGATCAAGGCGCTCGGCGTCAAGGCCTACCGCTTCTCGATCGCGTGGCCGCGGGTGTTTCCCGATGGGGCGGGGCAGCCCCATCCCAATGGGCTCGATTTCTACAATCGCCTGGTCGACGAGCTGCTCGCAAACGGCATCGAGCCCTATGCGACGCTCTATCACTGGGACCTGCCGCAGGCGCTCCAGGACCGCGTCGGCGGCTGGCAGTCGAGCGACACCTCGAAGGCCTTTGCCGACTACGCCGCGTACGTCGCCGCGCGCCTGACCGATCGCGTGAAAAACATCTTCACCGTGAACGAGGTCGGGCGCTTCGTGAATTTCGGCTACGGCTGGGGCATCGACGCGCCCGGCCTCAAGCTGCCGGCGGCGCAGTTGAACCAGGTCCGCCATCACGTCGCGCTGGCGCACGGGCTTGCCGTGCAGGCGATCCGCGCCTCAGGGCGCGCCGGCACAAGGGTGGGCGCAGCCGAGAATATCGCGGCCTGCGTGCCGGCGATCGCAACGCCGGAAAACATCCGTGCCGCCGAGAT
>NZ_JBFUES010001031.1:0-2553 GCF_056403875.1 Bradyrhizobium sp. P2_E8 | reverse complement strand
GTCTGATGTCGAAGCGTTCGGGCTCGGGGAAGAGCTTTGCATCGTAGTTGGCCGCACCGAGGGCAAGCAGAACATTGGCGTTGGCGGGAATGGTCACTCCCTGCAGTACCGTCGCCGCCCGGGTCCTCCRCCGCCAGCACACGATCGAGGTGCTAAAGCGCAGCGCTTCTTCGACGGCGCCAGGAATCAGCGAGGTGTCGCTGCAGATCGCCTGCCAGCTCGGGCGGTGGCTGAGCAGTGCCAGGAGCGCGTTGGCGGAGAGATTGGTGGTGGACTCGTGCCCTGCCAGCAGCAATCCGAACACCAACGAGATGATCTCGTTGTCGGACAGCTCCGGTTCGACCTCTCCGCGGTGCGCGATCAGGAAGCTTGCATAGTCGCTTTCCGGTCGGCGCAGGCGGTCATTGACCAGCGCGACGCAGTAGCGCCAGTAGGCCACCATGTCCTCGGCGCCGCGCCGTTGCTCCTCCGGTGAAAGATCCCCAAAAGTCATTAGTATGCGGTAGCCCGCCCAGCGCTTGATGCGCGGTGCATCTTCGGCCGGAATACCCATCAGCAGGAAGAGGACCTGCGCCGGAAGCTCGTACACAAGGTCGGCAACGAGATCGACTTCGGCGCGACCCTCGAGGGCGCCGATGGCCTCGCGCGCCAGTCGACGTATGTCGGGCAYGAGCGTCTCGAAACGTCTGGCATTCAGGAAGCGCCCAGCGACCCGCCGAATACGGTCGTGTTTGGGCGGATCGCAATTGACCTGTGTCGGCTCCGCGCCCATGCCAGCCTTCAGGATGGCCAAGGCTTCGGGCGCCAGGGGTGTGACCGGAGCCAACGCGATGTCGGCCGAGAAACTGGTCGCATCCCGCAGAAGGAGCAGAACATCCTCCCGCGTCGTCACGACCCAGTAGTTGATCTCCGGGCAGAAGAACACTGGCTCCTCGGCACGGGCGCGCTCGAAAGATTCATACATGCCGTGATGATCGAACGGCTTGTATCGCGCCCCGATACCTGAAGAGCTGATGATCGAGCCGCTCGCGGTGGACACCAACGTCGTCATTCTCGGCTGCCCCCAAAAGGTACGCTGCCTTGGCGGAGCAACTCTATCACATTGAAGGTGTCATGCATTCCGGTAAATCTGGCCCTACAATGCCGCAGTTGGGTCAACGGCGGCGGCCAGCCAATCACGCAATCGCAGATGCCGGTCGAATGTCCGGTCAGGGTCAAAATGCGAAACTCCCGCTGGGCACAACAGGTCCGCTCTCACCCTGATTGCCGAAGTCCAGACAGGCATGGATTTTCGTCGCTACGGCCAGGAGGAGACATTCGACCTGGTTCTTTTCATTTCAGAATTCCATGGCAATGCGGACCGGCCAATCAACGCCTTGCCGCCAGAGATGGCATGGCCCCGTTGATCCGAGGCGAGCAGGCCATCGGGGCGCGCCCGCTGTCCGGGACGTGCACGACYTCCTTTGCGCGGGGGACGCTCAGCCCACCGGTCCCGGGACCCAATAGTCCCCTGAAAGCGGGCGAACTCTTACGTCGTCAATGACTCCGAGCTCCAGGCTTGGATCGAAATGGCGCATCGTCCGCTCGTTGAGGTCAATGATGCGGCCAGGCCTTAATGGCCCCACGTCATTGATCTTGACGATGACCTTCTTGCCGACGGCCTCGACGAGGGCATATTTCGGCCTTGCGCCAAATTGGACCCCACCGAATTTCCGACGCAGATTCGTCTTGATGGCGGCCGCCCAGACGGAGGGATCATAACGCTCGCCGGAGGCTGTGTTCGGACCGCCCTCTTCCTTGCCGGGCTTGAATGGATTGTACATGGATGCTGCGCCAACGATCGCCTCCCCGGAAGCGGCATCCACGACGGCGCTCGAGTGAACGCCACTCACTTCACTTCGCGCAACGGAAACAGAAACGGCAAGCGCAACCAGGGCGCCGCAAATTGCGGCGCTCGAGCGGAACAGCATCATAACTCCTGTGATTTTTTTCGAACGTCCGGTTCCCGATCCCGCAAGCATGGTCAAGCGAACGCGGAAGCGTTCATGAACTTGCGCCAATCTCTTGCGGATTCGAGCCAACCCCTTGGCTACGGAACCGTTGTGCGAACCGGAGTGGTCCTCACGCAGTGTTTTACGTTGTCACCGACTAAGACAGAGATTGCGTCAGCAGAATGGCCCGATGGAACCCGGGATGAGTGGCGCGGCGCGTGCGACGTCGGCAAGGGTCGAAAGCCGATACGCGCGCGCCATTTGCCCGTCGGGCAAAACACTTGGCGCATGCAAAATCCCGTCAATCCCCTCCCACAAAAATATTCCACTTTACCGAAATTCGGAATTGCGGCATTCTCTCGTCATCCCGGTCCTCGGAGAGGGGCGATCGTACGTCGTAACGAACGTGGATCGGGATGCGGTGGACGTGGCTGCGTCGGGCACGCGAAGGCGGGACCAGGGCGAGATGAACCTCGTGAGGTCGTGCTGCGTGCGGACGAACGGMGCCAACGCCTTGCGAAGCCCTTTGGGCGAAGCAGGGTGAAGCTGCGTACGGCAAAAC
>NZ_JBFUES010001030.1:0-2563 GCF_056403875.1 Bradyrhizobium sp. P2_E8 | reverse complement strand
CTGGATGCCCGCCGTGCAACCACGACCTGGTGGCTCGCGCCGCTCTTTCGGAATCTATTTCCGAAAGTGATGCTCGACACGGACGCGATGGTGCTGACCGACGGGAGCGTAACGACCGCCGGCGCGGCAATGGCTCAACTGGACCTCATGCTCTCGATCATTGCGCGCCATGCCGGACCCGACCTCGCGGACAGCTGCGCACGGTTTCTGTTGCTGGACCAGCGGCCGTCGCAGTCCCGCTACATGGCGCTATCCTTTCTTGCCGCCGCGGACGAACGGGTTTCTCGCGCCGAGCGCTGGGCACGAGCGCGACTGCATCGGACCTTTTCAATTTCCGAGCTCGCGAAGGCCGTGGGACTGGGTGCGCGCACGTTTGCGCGTCGATGTGAGCGCGCCACCGGGCTTTCGCCGGTGAGATTTGTCCAGAAGTTGCGCATCGACAGCGCGATGGAGCTTCTGGAGACAACGCGGCTCGGCCTCGACGAGATCGCGGAGAGGGTTGGGTATGCCGACCCCTCCATGCTTCGCAAGCTGCTGCATCGGGAGAGGACGCCCGGTGCGCGGGCCTCCCGTGCCGGCCGCAAGCGAGAGAAGAGCGCCGCGCCCTCCAGAACGTCTGCGAAAAGGCCACCTGCACCGCACCGGAGACCATCGGTCGGCGCTGGCAGGAAGGGATCGAAGACAGCTTGAACGATCCTTCAAAGTCCGCATCCCAACGGCGGGGTCTCTCAGGGCGCGACCAGTTTCTTGCGAATGGCATAGCGGACCAGTTCGGCCGTCGACGACATCCCGAGCTTGCGCATGGCCGACGCACGATGGGTCTCGACGGTCTTCACGCTCAGCTTCAAAATGGTGCTCATGGATCTGTTGGTATGCCCTTCCGCAATCAATTGGACCACGCTCTGCTCACGCGACGTTAGCAGCATGTCCGACTTGCCATGCTTGTTGAGCTGGTAGTCGTGGAGCAGCTTCTCCACCAGGGCGCTGGTGAAGTAGGGCCTGCCGTCGAGCAACGCCTCGATTGCGGAAATCAGGTGCTTCTTGGCATCCGACTTGAACAAGAAGCCGCGAACTCCGGCCAGAACGGCTTCAGTCAGCAGTTCCTCGTCCTCGTGCATCGTCAGGATCAGCACTTCCGTGCGCAGATCAAGTGCCCTGAGCCGGCGGCTGACCTCCAGCCCGTTCATGAGTGGCATCGAATAGTCGACGATTACGATGTCCGAGCTCGTCTCCACGGCCAGACCGACGGCTTGCTCACCATTGGTCGCCTCGCCGGCGACGATCCAGTTGGACTGCGTTTCGACAATCGCGCGAAGCCCTGAACGTACGACTGCATGATCATCCGCAATCAAGATGCGTTTCATGGCGTCGTTCTCGTTTTCCGGCCGCAATCAATGGAGACGGCCGGCAGCCGCAAGGTCGAACGATCATGCCGATCATGGCTCGAAGCGCCATCCTGCAAAACCCTGAGCTGCGTCGGCGAATGTACCGACGTGGCCGCCTTCAAGGAGATCCCGCGGACCGACGCGCTGTCATGCCTCAACCAGCTGCGCGCGAACGGCATACCGGACCAGACCTGCGGTTGAGTTCACCTCCAGCTTGCGCATCGCAGCCGCCCGATGTGCCTCGGTTGTCTTGACGCTGAGGTTCAAGATCGCGCTGATGCCCTTGTTGCTGTAGCCTTCAGCTACCAGCTTGACGACGAGCTGCTCGCGTGGCGTAAGCCCGCGACGCCGATCTGCTTCGCTTCCCGCGCCGTGATCCAGTTCGTTCCGACAGCTTTCGCTGCAGAACCGCTTATGCACCAAAAGTGCGTCGACGGCCGCCAGCAGCATTCTGTTCGCGTCCGATTTCGCCAGAAACGCGCGTGCGCCGGCCTCGAACGCCTGCTGCGCAAGCAGACCGGACTTGTGCACCGTGAAGATCAAGACCTCCGTCTGCAACGGATAGTCCCTGATCCGCCGCGCAACCTCCACTCCCGTCATTCGCGGCATGGAGAAGTCGACGATAGCCACATGCGGCCGGCTTTCGATAGCCGCGGTCAGCGCCTTGCTGCCGTCGTTCGCCTCGGCAACCACCTCCCAATCCGCCCGCTGTTCGAGCACCGCTCGCAAGCCCAATCGCACCGCTTCGTGATCATCCGCGATAAGAAAGCGTTTCATGGCAGAGCACTCCAATGTCGCTATACGGCAGCCATTCCACCCGCCACCGATAACCTTCTTCTTCTTGCCTCAGTGGGTGCCAGCTTGGGCCCTCCCGAAGCCCGCGGCCTTTCGCCGGCCAGGCTTGTTCGTCGTCAGCCCATGCGGAAACACCGCGCGCAGGATGGTGCCGGAGAGCTGTATTGCCGGATCGGAGTGGATATCCAATGACCCTCCGATCTGTTCGAGACGTGCCCTCATCGCGGGAATTCCGACGCCGATGGATATGGTTTTCGCGCCTTGCTTCGCGTAGTCGGCGCGCATCCCCCGCCCATTGTCAGTGACCGTCAGTCGAAAATGACGGCCGATCGCATCGATAACGATGCTCACTTCCGTCGCTTGCGCATGGCGGAATATGTTCG
>NZ_JBFUES010001029.1:0-2565 GCF_056403875.1 Bradyrhizobium sp. P2_E8 | reverse complement strand
AAGTAAGCGCTCGCAAGACGCAAAAGCGAAAGGCCGGACCGACGAT
Source organism: Bradyrhizobium sp. P2_E8 (assembly GCF_056403875.1). Lineage (NCBI taxonomy): Bacteria > Pseudomonadati > Pseudomonadota > Alphaproteobacteria > Hyphomicrobiales > Nitrobacteraceae > Bradyrhizobium > Bradyrhizobium sp. P2_E8. Next base: position 2,519 of record NZ_JBFUES010001029.1, on the reverse strand, counting down.
CCGGCCTTTCCTAATTTGCTGCCCGGCGGAGCGAACCCACTTCGCCGGATCATCGTACCTTAATTAGACTTATGACCTGCTGTTCACCAAATGTAAGTAGTGCTGTCTTGTCAGCACCCGCAAAGCGGGCGAGCGTGGCGGAATTATTGAAGATTATTTGGACTCTCATCGGAGTTGAACTTGACGATTGTCTTCGTCCTGATCGTCGCAAGTGCGCTGGTGGGATTAGCGACAGGTTACGTCTACAAGATCTGGGCGCTGGTCTTGACCTCGCCGCTCATCGCAGTTTTCTCGGCGATAATTCTGCGCGTTTACGAATTCGGGATGATGGCGGGCGTGATCGTCATTGCCATCTGTCTTGTCGTCAGCCAGCTCGCCTATCTCTTGGCAGCCTATGTGCTGCACGCGCGCAACGTCTCATCCGATGACGAAATCGACGGCGAGCCAAGCGAGACACCCGAGCAGAAAATCCGCCGCCAGCACAAGTAACGCCAGGGCTGCCCAAAGCACAGGCCCCTTGCGGCGCAGGCGTGCCGGCTTCTGTTGCAGCCAGAGACGGCCATTTGTGGATGCAACAGCGTATTTCGCGGTGAGATCGCGGCCGAGCGCGGTCTTCCGCAGCACCAAAGAGTTCATCAAGGACACTTTCTTATTTCGTCTTCAACTTGCCGATGGATCGGCAAGCGTCCCAACGGGTTCATGCCCCTGACCCACAGCAAGACTAGTGCCAGGGCCGAGCAAAAGAACGGCGCCGCTTTGACGCGCCTATGACAATTGCGCGACACCGCGGCAGCGGGACTCTGGCACGGTTCCTACGCGAATTCTGTGACCGGTTCCACAGATCGGGAACCTCCTGACGCAACCGTGATGACATCGCCCAAACAAAAAGGCCGGATCGATGATCCGGCCTTTGTTCTCAAATAACCTTGGGGCGAATCAGGCCGCCGCCTTCTTCGGCGCGAATCGGCCGTAGAAGGTTTCGCCCTTCGCCGCCATCTCCTCGAGCAGCTTCGGCGGCGTGAAGCGCGAGCCGTATTTCGCTTCCAGCTTGTGGCAGAGCTCGACGAACTTCTTCGCGCCCATGAAGTCGATGTAGGACAGTGTGCCGCCGGTGAACGGCGCGAAGCCGAAGCCGAGGATCGAGCCGACATCAGCCTCGCGCGGATCGGTGATGACGTGATCCTCCACCGTGCGCGCGGCCTCGACCGCCTGCACCACCAGGAACCGCTGCTTCAGCTCCTCGACGTCGAGCGTGTCGGGGTCGAGCTGCTTCGGCTGCAACGCCGAGAGGCCCGGCCACAGGCTCTTCTGACCCTTGCCCTTCTCGGGATAGTCGTAGAAGCCCTTGCTGTTCTTGCGGCCGAGACGGCCCTGCTTCTCGACCATCTCCACCATCAGCTTCTTCTGATCGGGGTTGATGGCGTTCGGGCCGAGGTCGGCTTCCGTCGCCTTCATGATCTTGAGGCCGAGGTCGAGCGCGACTTCGTCCGACAGCGAGAGCGGGCCGACCGGCATGCCGGCCATCTTGGCGCAGTTCTCGATCATCGCCGGCGGCACGCCTTCCAGGAACATCTCGTTGCCTTCGGCGACGTAGCGGCCGACGCAGCGGTTGGCGAAGAAGCCGCGGCTGTCGTTGACCACGATCGGCGTCTTGCCGATCTGCCGGACATAGTCGAGCGCGGTCGCGAGCGCGACATCGCCGGTGTTCTTGCCGAGGATGATCTCGACCAGCATCATCTTCTCGACCGGCGAGAAGAAGTGGATGCCGACGAACTTGCCCTGGTCCTTGAAGGCTTCCGCAAGCGAGGTGATCGGCAGCGTCGAGGTGTTCGACGCGAAGACCACGTCCGGCTTCAGATCTTCCTGCGCCTTGGCAAAGGTCTCCGCCTTGACCTTGCGGTCCTCGAACACGGCCTCGATGACGAGGTCGACGTCCTTCAGCGCCGCGTAGTCCGCGGTCGGCGTGATGCGCGCGAGCAGAGCTTCGGCATCCGCGGGCTTGGCGCGGCCCTTCTTGATCTGCTCCTCGATCACCTTCTGCGCATGCGCCTTGCCCTTGTCCGCGCTCTCCTGGTCGCGGTCGATCAGGACGACATCGAGGCCGRCACGCGCGGAGACGTAGCCGACGCTCGCCCCCATGAAGCCGGCGCCGATCACGGCGATCTTCTTCACCTTGGTTGCGGGCACGTCCTTCGGACGACGCGCGCCCTTGTTGAGCTCCTGCATCGACAGGAACAGGCTGCGAATCATCGCGGCCGCTTCCTTGGAGCGCAGCACCGAGGTGAAGTAGCGCGACTCCACGCGCAGCGCGGCGTCGATCGGCAACTGCAGGCCTTCATAGACGCAGCTCATGATCGCGCGCGCGGCCGGATAGTTGTCGTAGGTCTCGCGGCGATAGATCGCGTTGCCGGCCGGGAACATCATCATGCCGGCCTTGGAGAACACCGGGCCGCCGGGCAGCTTGAAGCCCTTCTCGTCCCAGGGCGCGACGGCCTTGCCGCCGCCCTTGATCCAGTCCT
>NZ_JBFUES010001028.1:0-2568 GCF_056403875.1 Bradyrhizobium sp. P2_E8 | reverse complement strand
GCACAGGGGGACTCGTGGCGCTACGACACTGCGCAACCGACCGCCCCTTCTGGAACCTCCTCCCCCGCCCAGCCCGCAATCGCAGGGAGCGTCGTGTGCGCCACAGCTACACCACGCCCACATGCTCCATCTCGCATCTCGCGGCGGGCACGAGCTGATAGGCTGAGCTCGCGGACAACAATGTGCCGGCATCACCGGCCAGCCCGAGGAGCATCCCATGTCGAAACCACAAACCAATATGCGGTGGATGGCCGCCGCGATCGTATCGGTCGGCCTCGTCACGTTCGGCGCCGCGCGCGCGGCATCGGTCGCGCCGGTCGCCGCGCAAAACGGCATGGTGGTGTCCGCGCAGCATCTGGCGACCCAGGTCGGTGTCGATGTGCTGAAGCGCGGCGGCAATGCCGTCGATGCCGCTGTGGCCGTCGGTTATGCCTTGGCCGTCGTCTATCCGGCCGCCGGCAATCTCGGTGGTGGCGGCTTCATGACGATCCAGCTCGCCGACGGCCGCAAGACCTTCCTCGATTTCCGCGAGACGGCGCCCAAGGCAGCGACGGCCAATATGTATCTCGACAAGGATGGCAACGTCATCAAGGGCATCTCGACCAAGGGGCATCTCGCTGTCGGCGTGCCAGGATCCGTCTCGGGGATGGAATATGCGCGCGAAAAATACGGCACCATGAAGCGCGCCGACCTGCTCGCCCCCGCGATCCAGCTCGCCGAACAGGGCTTTGCGCTGGACCAAGGCGACATCGACTTGTTGCGCACGGCGACGAAGGATTTCGAGGAAGACCCCGCGTCCGCCGGTATCTTCCTCAACAACGGCAAACCGTTCGAAGTGGGTGAGAAGCTGGCGCAGTCGGAACTCGCCAAGACACTGCGCGAGATCAGCAGCAAGGGCACCGACGGCTTTTACAAGGGCTGGGTCGGCAGCGCCATCGTGGCATCGAGCCAGGCTGGCAAAGGCCTGATCACGCAGGACGACCTCRACAGCTACAAGACGCGCGAGCTCGCACCCGTCGAATGCGACTATCGCGGCTACCACGTGATCTCCGCGCCGCCACCGAGCTCGGGCGGCGTCATCATCTGCGAGATCCTGAACGTCCTGGAGGGCTATCCGCTGAAGGAGCTGGGCTATCATTCCGCGCAGGCCGTGCACGTGCAGATCGAGGCCATGCGGCACGCTTACGTGGACCGCAACAGCTATCTCGGCGATCCGGATTTCGTGAAGAATCCGCTCGACCGCCTCCTCGACAAGAATTACGCGACCAAGATCCGCGCCGTGATCGATCCGAACAAGGCCGCGATCTCCAAGGACATCAAGCCGGGCGTCGCGCCGCACGAGGGCAGCAACACCACGCATTATTCAATCGCGGACAAGGACGGCAACGCCGTATCGGTGACGTACACGCTGAACGATTGGTTCGGCGCCAAGGTGACGGCGGCCAAGACCGGCGTGCTGCTGAACGACGAAATGGACGACTTCACCGCCAAGGTCGGGGTGCCGAACCTTTATGGCCTGGTGCAGGGCGAGGCGAATGCCATCGCTCCGGGCAAGCGGCCGTTGTCCTCGATGAGCCCGACCATCGYCACCAAGGACGGCAAGACCGTCATGGTCGTGGGCACGCCCGGCGGCAGCCGCATCATCACGGCCGTGTTGCAGACCATGATCAACGCGATCGACTACGGCATGAACGCACAGGAGGCCGTCGACATGCCGCGTATCCACCAGCAATGGCTGCCGGACCTCACCAACGTCGAGAACTACGCGCTGTCACCGGACACGCAGAAGATTCTAGAGGGGATGGGGCACAAATTCGGGCCGCCGCAACCGGCGAACCACCTCGCGGTCATCATCGTCGGCGCGCCCTCGCTGAACGGCGAGCAAGTCGGCAATAACCGCTACTACGGGGCCAATGATCCACGCCGCAACAGTGGACTGGCGGCCGGGTATTGATCGCCTTCCCCACCCTTACGACTGAATACCCCGCGAAAGCGGGGTATTCAGTTCGTAGCCCGCATGGGGGATTTTCGGGCGATCCCGGATATCGCTTCGCTCATCCGGGCTACGGCGCCCTTCCCTCACCACTTCTCCTTCGAGGTCCGCACATCGAGCTCGAACGACCAGGCACGTTCGGGCTGGCGGTAGAGGAAGGCGAAGCCATCGACGATGCCTTCGATGTCGATCAGGCTGTCTTCGCGGCTCGCCGCATCGGGAAAGCGCGAAAGGATCTTGTCGCCGGCGATCGCACCGTCGACCACGACATGGCCGACATGGATGCCGTCGCTCGCATATTCCTTGGCCATCGCCTGTGCCAGCGTGCGCAGGCCAGCCTTTGACGAGTTGAACGCACCATAGCCGGAGCGTCCGCGCAGCGAGGCGCTGGCGCCGGTGAAGAGCAGCGTGCCTGCCTTCTTCGGCACCATGCGACGCACCGCCTCGCGGCCGAACAGGAAGCCGCCGAAGCACACGACGCGCCAGGCCTTCTCGAAATAGTCGGCTTCCATCTCGATGATCTTGCCGGGCGTATTGTTACCGGCGTTGTAGATGGCGAGATCGAGGTCTTCGCC
>NZ_JBFUES010001027.1:0-2569 GCF_056403875.1 Bradyrhizobium sp. P2_E8 | reverse complement strand
GCCTTGATCGGCGCCGCATCGTCCTTGTCGCGAAATCGGATCAGCTCGTTGATGTCGACCAGCGCGAGCTCGCTGTCGCCCCTGGCGACGCGCGCGAGCGTCTCCGGCGATCCGGGCGAGGTGTTGAAGGAGACGTTGAGATGCTCGGCGCCGAATTTGCCGTCCTTCGCCGCGAGGAAGAACGGCGCCATGCTCGCATCGATCGGGCGGTCGAAGGTGAAGTGGATCGCGACGGAGGGCGCGGCGGTCTCGGCCGCCGTGACGTCGCGTGCGGTCAGTGCCGCAAGCGAGATCGAGAGCGCCAGCAGCCAACGAAAAGTGGTCGTCTTGAATCCTGACATCGGTTGCGCCGGTCCCGCATTGTTGTGGTTTCGTGACGCTCGCAGCGCCGGCCCGCGCTGAGCGTGCGCGCGCCAACATGAACGGTGGATGAGCGGGGGTTGCGTCATGATCACGCAACCCCGTTCAGCTTGTGTTGGGGTTGGGGAACCCAACATGGGACGTGGGTGTTTGAAAGACATGAGCCTGTCTGCAGGCGCCATTCGAGGTCCCAAGGAGGGTCCAGGAGATGTTTGACAGCTTTTCGAAATTCGCCGGCCGCAAGGCCGTTCTTGCCACTGCGGCCGTGGTGGCTCTGACTGCCGTTGCACCCACCGCCTCTTACGCGGGCGGTCGTCACTGGCATCATGGTGGCGGTGGCGCCGCTGCTGCTGCTGCGATGTTCGGCCTGGCCGCGACCGGCCTCGCGATCGCAGCCAGCCGCGATGCCTACGCCTATGATCAGGGCCCGGGTTACTATTACGAGAGCGGCCCGGTCTACTACAGCGGCCCCGGCTATGGTCCCTATTACTACGGCTCGGGCTACCAGGAGCGCTATGGCGGCTACACCAAGGTCTGCGMCCACGGCTATTCCGGCTACGGCTGCTATTAACCGACCGGTAACCGGTCATGCGTCATCGACGAACAGGCCGTCGCACTTGCCGCGCCGGCCTGTTTTTTGCTTTTATTGCCGGGCGTTAACTCGCTCGCCATTGGTTTAGAGTAGTTTTGAGTACCATGAGTGATTCGCTTGAGCGGCTATATCTGGCTGTGCTCGCGGCCAGGGACCTTGATCCGGCAACATCGCGCACCGCCCGGCTGTTTCAGCGTGGCCCCTCCAAAATGGCGAAGAAACTGGCCGAAGAGGCCATTGAAGTCGTCATCGATGCCGTCAATGGCGACACCGATGCGGTGGTCCGGGAAAGCGCCGACCTGCTCTACAATCTCACCGTGCTCTGGGCTTCGGCCGGCGTGCGCCCCGAGGACGTCTGGCGCGAGATGACGCGGCGGGAAGACATGCTCGGCATCGCCGAGAAGCTGCCGAAGTCGACGATGAAGCTGCCCAAAGTTGCGTCACCGCGCGTCGCCGCGCGGCGGCCAATTGTCGCGCTCGAGGGCCGTTCGGCACGCAAGCGCCACTAGAACCGTCACAATTCGCCTCAATCTCAGCATGGACAAATCCGTCCCATGGTGCTTCATCGCGGCGCCATGCTGAAACGTATCTACGACTGGTGCATCGACGCCGCCCACAAGCCCTATGCGCTCTGGATCATGGGAGCCGTGGCTTTTGCAGAAAGTTCCTTCTTTCCGGTCCCGCCGGATGTGATGCTGATCCCGATGTCACTGGCGCGCCCGCAGCGCGCCTGGGTCTACGCGGCGATCTGCACCGCGACCTCGGTGCTCGGCGGCCTTCTCGGCTACGCCATCGGGGCACTGCTGTTCGACTCGGTCGGTCACTGGCTGATCCAGGTCTATGGCCTCGGCGACAAGGTCGAGGCCTTCCGCGCCTCCTATGCCGAATGGGGGGCGGTGATCATCCTGCTCAAGGGGCTGACGCCGATCCCCTACAAGCTCGTCACCATCACCTCGGGCTTTGCCGGCTATAATCTCGTCCTGTTCATCCTGTGCTCGATCGTGGCCCGCGGCGGCCGCTTCTTCATCGTCGCCATCCTGCTCAACCGCTATGGCGACTGGATCCGGGTCCGGATCGAGAAGCATCTCGGTCTGTGGGTGGCGATCGGCGCCGCGGTGCTGGTGCTGGGCTTCGTGGTGGCGGTCAAGCTGATCTAGAGCCGCAGTACTTTGCCGCTGCGCCGGCTTCGGCTACGGTTGCCATCATGATGGTTCGATCCGGCAATCCGGCCGTGCGGTTCGGGACGCTGACTTCAGCAGTGCTGCTGCTCCTGCTGGGTGCTGGCGGGACCGGATGGCCGCAATCCGCGCCGCCATCGCTCGGCCTCCAGGAGCAGGGGCCGCAGGCTGCGCCGCCGCCGTCAACGCCTGCCCCGCCGGCGCGCGAGGAAAATCCCGGGCTGATCAACGAAATGGGCAAGCTGTTCGACAAGCTGCCCTCGATCCTGCCGCCGATCAAAAGCCCTGGTGAGACCATGAACGACCTGTCGCGGCTGGCGAGACCCTCGACCATGGTCTCGGGGCGCGTGGCCTGTCCGGTCTCGTCGAACGGCGCGCCGGATTGCAAGCAGGCCGCCGACCAGCTCTGCCAGGGCAGGGGCTACAGGGAAGGCAAGAG
>NZ_JBFUES010001026.1:0-2572 GCF_056403875.1 Bradyrhizobium sp. P2_E8 | reverse complement strand
GGAAATGTACAAATGGCGGCATCTCATCGAAAACTTCTTCGGCAGGCTCAAGGAGTTCAAACGCATCGCAATGCGCGCCGAAAAGACCGATCAGAGCTTCGCCTCCATGATCCATATCGCCGCTGCCGTGATAGACTCCCGATGAATCCCAACAGGCCCTAGTTGGGCTCTTAGGAGTCTTCGCTACTCCATGACGCCTCCATTTTGCGGATTATCATCGTTCATACCGCTCTCGTCGTGCTTGCGATGTGGGTGCTCCTGAACCACCTGTTTGCCTCGCCTAGTGCCTCGGCTCCGGAAGGCCAGGGAGGTGGGGCCGGGTTCCGACGGCATTACGGCAATATTTCGCGAGTTTGATAACGAACTTGGCAAGAGGCTGGACGCGCTGGAACGCGCCCTTCAAAGCGTAGCGTTGAGATGTAATCCGTGGCGCTGAGATGTCCGGCCAGATATCATACGGCCGGCGTCACGACGGTCCGTCAAGATGATCCTGAGCACTCACGCCATCGTAGGCGGGGCCATAGCCAGCCTCATGCCCGATCAGCCTGCGTTAGCCTTCGTCGCGGGAATAGCGAGCCATTTTATCATCGACGCTATACCGCATTCAGATTATCCGCTGCGCTCCCTTTCAATCAGCCGGAACCGACCGACACTTTTCGCTGATCGGCTCTGGGTGCGTGATCTGGGATTGCTTGTCTTCGATGCATCAGCTGGCCTTGCGATTGCGCTATTGCTTTATGCCAGTCCCCAGGCAACCCCAGCAATACTGCTTGGCGCGGTTGGTGGGATGGTGCCCGATCCCTTGCGGTTGATCCATCGCCTGTATCCATGGGGCCTTTTCGCTCATGCCAACGTTTTCATGCCTGGATACACACAAAGCACAAGCTTACCTGGCCGTGGGCCGTCAGCTCGCAAGCTCTGCTTATAGTTCAGACTATTTGCGCAGCCGAACTCGTGCGCCACGGCGTTGGCTGAACCCAAACGGCCTCGGGGGGACTGCGCGGCCGGCTTGCTCTCGCCCAAGAAAATGTTGGAGGACTTGGGTGTCGATGAGCGGCTTAAAGCTCGGATTGATCGCACTTCGCGGCTCATTTCGCTGCGGACTAAGAGAAAGCTCGACCGCGAGGCCGCAGAAGATCATCAACGGTAGGGTTTCCTGAATAAAGCCCCCGGCTATGCAGAAACGTGGTCGGCTACCAATTCTCTATTTTAAGTTGCTATTCGTAACGACGCACTATACACGTTTTACGTGTAATTTTGCAAAACAGTGTGACCTAACATATTGATTATATTTCGCTCGCTTCCCCAAGTCGTGGCGAAACAGGAGATCTGGGGTAGCATCGCCTCTCGCCGCTCGTGCTGCTGGCGGCGTGTCACGGCTTCCCTTAATCCGCACGGGGGCTACGTCAGCGCCAACACGGATGCGACAGCAGCCAGCTAGCGTACACATTGGCGGACGTAATAGCCGTTGACCCGTATCCACTGGCAGGGGCTCGGCGGAGGCTCCTTGATGATGGTGTAGCCGTGGTAATCAATGTCGGTTGGTGCGGTCAGGCCACGCCAAAACACTGCATTCGCGCTGGAGCAGCTCAGGGTCATCGCTGCCGAGAAACAGGCCAGGGCGACACAGAATGAAAAGAGTGTTCGCATCAGCGTCTTCCGGTTTGGAATTGCTTGCCGTAGTGCGCTTATCCTGACTGGTCCCAGAGAGGCTCGCAAGTCCGATCGCGCCATCACCGGCAGCAGAACTTCCGTGCTGGTTCGGGGTCCAGATAGCCCCCTGTCACACCGCAAGCTTCACCTCGTGTGCGATGGTCGAACCGAGCCAGAGCCCATGGGTGCGCGGCCCCATGATCGGCACATTGCCCTCGTGCAATTGGCCGCACAAGAATGTCCATGTCCGCGAATGGCTGACGGAGTTGGTATCGGGAAACCGACGAGCCTCCTGGGACGACGGAGTTGCGCCCGTCGATAACGAGCTCAGTATTCGACAGATCGGCAAGCCGGTGGCAATTTAAGTATTTGCGGCCGATCGGCACCTTGCTGCTCGCAAAGCGCGGCGAGGCTGGGCGAGATTGGGATCGGGTGCGATTGGCTCGCGGGATTCCAGCAGCACCTCGAACTGCCCGTTCGCAGCCGAGCGGCCGATCCGTGGCGTGAGCCAGGCGCGAAAGGTCTGCCGGTCGATACAAGACGACCCGGCGTCTGCCGACGAGACCGGTCCATCATTGCGCGTAGGCATGGATGAAGGCGGCATTCTCCGGCGAATTCAGCGACGAGAAATAGACGCTCGACGACAGATGCCCGTCGATAGCGTCGGGTCCGAGCCGCGACAAGTCGCGCACTGTCATCGGCTACTTGGCCGCTTCCGCGCGCGGAGCGGAGAAGCCGCTGGTGCGGCGGCGGGCATCACCGCAGGACGGCGAGCAATCTCATTCCCGATCGCGTGCTGGCATATGATCGTCTGGGCCCATCCAGCCGACCGATTTCAGCGTCTGCCTCTCGGGCGAGAACATGAGTATCCATCTTGCGCGCAGCCGGGCGAAAATCCCGGGATTGGGCGACCATCAAC
>NZ_JBFUES010001025.1:0-2591 GCF_056403875.1 Bradyrhizobium sp. P2_E8 | reverse complement strand
GCCTTCGAATAGCCGATGAAATAGACGATGCGGCCGGCGATCCAGAGCGCGCCGATCCCGGCTGCGACGGCGTCGCTGATGTAGATCGCGAACAGCCAGAGCGAGGGCAGGGCAATCGGCATCCATTCCAGCGTGTTCATCTGGATACGGAAGGCGCGCTCGAAATCCGGATGGCCCGACATCGCCGGCACCTTGACGCCGGTCTTGGTGCGCGAGCGTGACACGTTGATGCAGGTGAACAGGTAAAATGCAATCGCCAGCAGCGTGACGAGGGCGGTGAGGTGATACATCGCTCGCTTCCTTGAAGAGGTCGCGCTTCAATACCCGGTCAGCTCGAGATAGCCAACACCGTCATGCGTGCCGGCAAAGCTGATCGGCCCTTCCCAATAGGAGAAGCCGGTCCCCATCCAGGCCCCTGGATTGAGCGGCTTGCAGGAAATCGAGAACGAGCGCGAGGGGATCGCGATCTGCCATTCCACCGGCAGCTTGCGTCCCGCGACCTCGGCGGTTGCCTTCGGCGTCATCTGGATGTCGCTACCCGCGATCATCTGTGTGCTGCCGGTGGCGGTGATCCAGTTGCCGAACGGATAGTCCTTGCCGTCCTTCTGCCGCAGCCGGTACAGCATCAGCTTGTCGCCGGATGCAAGATGCAGCGACAGCCAGTCCCAGCCGGTCTGGTCGGCGTCGAGCGGCTGGCTGCTCCACTCGCGGTCCATCCAGGCCTGCCCCGACACATCGACCGGCTTGTCGTCGATGGCGAGCGTGCCGCGCGCGCGGTAGAACGGCTGGCTGTAATAGTAGGAGGCCTGGCCGCGCTCGGATTTGCGGCTGAAGCCGCCATCGCCCTGCAATGCGACCGCACGATCGGCTTCCAACGTGAGCGCATAGCTGAAGTCGGGGCCGGAGGCCTTCACCGTCAGCGGCGCCAGTGTGCGATCGTCGGTGCGATCAAGACCCTTCATCTCCCAATCGTCGATCCACGCAGCGAACGGCTGTGCCGTGACGCCGGCCTGCCCGATCCCGCCGCGCGAAAACAGCTCGCTGAAGCGATGGGTGTCGGCACGCGTCACCGCGGCGTGCGCCATCCAGATTTGCTGATTGGCCCAGCCTTCCCCTTGCGGTCCCGGCTGCGCCGCCTGGCGGAACAGCGTCCATTGCAGGCCGCAAGGTGCGCCTCGGCTATCGACGAGGTTCGCCGTGAGATACCACCACTCGATGCGAAACTCCGGATGCGGCCCGTGATCGGCGGGAAACGTGAACGTCTTTCCCGGCGTGACCTTCGCAAAGCCGTCGGCGGTCTCGCCGAGCCCGGCATAGCCTTGCGCGCCGGCGTGGCGCGCAAGAGCGAGCGAGGCAATGCCGCCGGCAAACGCGCGCCGCGAGATCTTGTCAGCGCTCATTGGCAAACACCTTGACGAGGTCTGCCGGCTGCATCCGCGCCAGCCGCGCGACCGGCAGCGCTGCGGCAAGCAGAGAGGCGACCAGCGCGACCGCGACCAGCTCGACGAGTTGCAGCGGAAACACATGGAACGGCAGCCGCCAGCCAAACGCCTTCACATTGATGATCGCGATCAGGCACCACGCCACGAGCAGTCCGAGCGGCACGGCCAGCAGCGAGGTGAACAGCGCCACCGACAGCGTCTTGGTCAACTCGATTGCGGCGAGGCGTGGCCGCGTGATGCCGACCGCCCACAGCGGCGCAAGCTGCGGCAGGCGGGAGTTGGCCAGCGTCAAAAGGCTGGTCAGCAGCGCGATGCCGGCCACACCGAGCGTGAAGGCATTTAGCGCCGATGTCACCGCAAAGGTGCGGTTGAAGATCCGGATCGACTCCGCCTTCACCGTCGCCTGGTCGGCAACGCTGCGGTCGTCGAGCGCAAACTGCTTCTGCAAGGCCGCGATCAGGCCCGAAATCTTGTCTCGTGGGACAATGAGCCCGATCCGCGTCTGCGGCGTCTGCGGAAATTGCCGGATCAGCGCCGCGACGTTCACGGCGAGCTGTCCCTTGGGATTGCCGTAATCGGCATAGATGCCGACGATGTCGAGCTCCCAGGTCCCGCCCGGCGCCGGCACCTCGACGACGTCGCCGACCCGAACGTTCAGCCGCCGGCTCAACTGCTCRCTGATGAAGGCGGCATTGCCCGGCACGAGCCGGGTCCAGGCGCGCGGCGCAGTCTCCAGCAGCGGCCAGCGCTCGCGATAAAGTGCGTGATCGGGCAGGCCGAACAGCTCCACCGGCTGGCCCTGAACTTGCGTCTCGGCGCGGCCGCCCGACAGGATCGCCTGGACTTCGCTGCGCTCCGTCARCCAGTTCCGGATCGCGACAGCTTGCGCATTGTCGGAGGCGCTGATGTAGACGTCGGCCGCGAGCCGTCCGTTGAGCCAGCCGACAAAAGTGCGGCTGAACGTCTCCACCATGGTGGAGACGCCGACATTGACGGCGAGCGCGAGCAGCAGCGCCATCAGCGCCAGCGACAGCCCGGAGAGCTGCTGCCGGCTGTCCGCCCAGAACCACAGCGCGAGCGGTCCTCGCGCTGCGCGCTGGCCCATGCGCAGGATGATGTCGAGGAAAGCCGGCAGGATCAGTGCCGCGC
>NZ_JBFUES010001024.1:0-2591 GCF_056403875.1 Bradyrhizobium sp. P2_E8 | reverse complement strand
GTCTGACCCAGGCCCTGTTCAATCTGCCGCCCGGCGACTGGAATGCGGGCGAGAAGGGGTTCGCCGCGCTCCCGGCGCGCTTCGCCGATCTCAAGGCGAGCCTCGAGACCGCGCTGCCTTACGCCAAGGCCACCGGTGTCAAGCGCCTGCACCTGATGGCCGGCCTTGCCAACCGCGGCGAGCGCGTCGCGATCGAGGCGTTCTACAAGTCGGTAGCGTGGGCGGCGGAGTTCTTTGCACCGCACGGCATCGACATCGTGCTCGAGCCGATCAATGCCCGCAACGTGCCCGGCTACTTCCTCAACGATTTCGGCTTCGCGCGCGACCTGATCCAGGAGTTGCGGCTTCCGAACCTGAAGCTCCAGTTCGACATCTATCACTGCCAGATCATCCATGGCGACGTCACCATGCGGCTGCGCGAGATGATGCCGATCATCGGCCACATCCAGATCGCCAGCATCCCCTCGCGCAACGAGCCAGACGGAGAGGAACTGAACTATCCCTTCCTGTTCGAAGAGCTCGACCGGCTCGGCTATGCCGGCTTCGTCGGCTGCGAATACAATCCGCGCGGCAAGACCACCGACGGCCTTGCCTGGTTCAAGCCCTATGCGGGAGTGAAGCCGTGACTCTTGCACTGGGTTGCATCGCCGACGACTATACCGGCGCCTCCGATCTCGCCAACACGCTGACGCGTGCCGGCCTGCGCACCGTGCAGACCATCGGCATACCTGCCGATGATCTGGCGCTGCCCGAGGTCGACGCCGTCGTGGTGTCCTTGAAGAGCCGCTCGATCGAAGCAGGCCTTGCTGTATCGCGCTCGCGCGCGGCGGAGACATGGCTGCGCGGCCGCGGCGCGAGCCATGTGCTGTTCAAGATCTGCTCGACCTTCGATTCCACCGACGCCGGCAATATCGGCCCGGTGATGGACGCGTTGCGCGACGATTGCGGCGAGGGCATCGTGCTAGTGACGCCGGCCTTCCCGGAGACCGGCCGCACCGTCTACCAGGGCAACCTGTTCGTCGGCGCGGTGCCGCTGAACGAGAGCCCGCTCAAGGACCATCCGCTCAACCCGATGCACGATTCCAGCCTGGTGCGTGTGCTGGCGCGCCAGAGCAGGACACAAATCAGCCTCGTCGATCTCGCGACCGTCACGCGCGGCGCCGATGCCGTACGGGCACGGCTGGCCGAACTCGCGGGCAAGGGCATTGGCGCTGCGATCATCGACGCCGTCTTCGATCGCGATCTCGAAACCATCGGCCTCGTGGCCGCCGATCATCGACTTTCGGTCGGCGCCTCCGGCATCGGCCTCGGGCTCGCGCGTGCCCTGGTGTCGACCGGCAAGGTCAAATCAGCCGCGGCAGGCAGCGAATCCGGAGCTGCCGTTGGTGGACCGGCGGCGTGTCTTGCCGGCAGCTGCTCACAGGCCACGCTCAAGCAGATCGCCAGCGCTGAACAGGTCATGCCGGTGTTTCATCTCGATCCCGACCGTATTCTTACGGGAGCGCACGAAGCACAGCGTGCGCTGGACTGGGCAAGGCCGCGACTGGCCGAGGGTCCGGTGCTGATCGCATCGAGCTCGACACCGGATCAGGTCTCAGCGCTTCAGGCACGTCACGGCCGTGACGCCGCCGGACATGCCATCGAGCAGGCGATGGCCGACATCGCCGAAAACCTCGTGAAATCAGGCGTGCGGCGATTGGTCGTTGCCGGCGGCGAGACGTCCGGCGCCGTGGTCGATCGGTTGAAGATTCCCGGATTTCTCGTCGGGGTGGAGATCGCTGCGGGCGTTCCGGTGCTGCGCGCGGTCGGCGCCGGGTGCGACATGCTGCTCGCGCTGAAGTCCGGCAATTTCGGTGGCCCGGAGTTTTTCTCCGATGCGCTTAGGCTCATGCGCTGAGCGCAGAGCGTTCTTAGCTGCCTGTTCATCTCTTTCAGGCTCCGTACTCGTACGGAGTCGTAGTTAACATCTGCTCAGTCGCTCTGTTGTCTGATGTCGGCGTCGCTCCCTTTGGTTGATTTTTTAGACCTCCCGGACGCGCGCCCGCGCCAGCATAAAGAGACCCGACTATGTTCGCCAAGATTTCCATCCGCGCCAAGATCATCAGTGTCGTGGCGTTCCTGCTGGTCGCGATGACCGGCATGGGCCTGCTCGCGGTCACGAAGATGCGGTCGATGAACGCGAACACCACTGACATCACCACGAGCTGGATGCCCAGCGTGCGGGTGCTCGGCGAGCTCCGGGCCAGCGTCATCACCTACCGCAGCGTGGTCCGCGAGCACATGCTGGCCGAGACCCTGGAAGAAAAGCTCGCGATGGAAAAGACTGCGGTCACAACCAGCGAGACCATGGCCAAGGCTCGCCAGACCTACGAGACCATGATCACCTCGCCGGAGGAGCGGGCGCTCTACACCGAATGGTCCAAGCTGTGGGACGACTACAAGAAGAGCGCCGACGAGGTCTTTGCATTGTCGCGCAAGGAAGTCGGCAAGGTCCCGCACGAGTCGCATGAGCTGAACGTCAAGACCGCCAACAAGATCGGCATCCAGTCCGACGAAGTCCTGCGCAAGGACATCGATCTCAACACCAAGGG
>NZ_JBFUES010001023.1:0-2592 GCF_056403875.1 Bradyrhizobium sp. P2_E8 | reverse complement strand
TCCCCGCACCGGCCGTCGATCGCCGCATCCTGGTTCTGAAAGAGCCGGTCGGTGTCTGCGGGATCATCACACCCTGGAATTTCCCAAATGCGATGATCACGCGCAAGGTGGCGCCTGCGCTTGCCGCGGGCTGCACTGTCGTTATCAAGCCATCTGAATTCACGCCTTTTTCGGCTCTCGCCATCGCTGTTCTGGCTGAGCGGGCCGGAATTCCGGCGGGCGTGATCAACATCGTGACGGGCATGCCGGCGGAAATTGGCAAGGAGCTGATGGCCAACGAAACCGTCCGCAAGATCTCGTTTACCGGATCGACGCGCGTCGGTGCTTTGCTGATGAAAGGCGCCGCCGACAACATCAAGAGGCTCAGCCTCGAGCTCGGCGGCAATGCGCCGTTCATCGTCTTTGACGATGCCGATATCGACCGGGCCGTCGAGGGCGCGATTGCTTCGAAGTTCCGCAATGGCGGACAGACATGCGTCTGCTGCAATCGCATTCTCGTGCAATCAGGCATCTACGATGCCTTTGCACGGAAGCTCGCCAGCCAGGTCGCGAAAATGAAGGTCGGCGCCGGCACCGAAGAGGGCGTCGCAATCGGGCCGATGATCAACGGCGCGGCGATCGAGAAGATCAAGCGGCACGTGGTGGACGCCCTGGACAAGGGCGCAATGATCATCTCGCAGAGTGAAATGGTGCCGGAAGGTCGGCAATATGCCCGGCCTCTCGTGCTCGGTGGCGCGACGACTGAGATGCTACTCGCTTCGGAGGAGACCTTCGGGCCGGTCGCTCCGCTTTTCCGGTTCGAGACCGAGGACGAGGCGATAGCGATCGCCAACGGCACTCCTTTCGGCCTTGCCGCCTATTTCTACACTGAAAACCTCAAGCGCTCATGGCGTGTTGCCGAGGCGCTCGAGTTCGGCATGGTCGGCCTGAACACCGGCTTGATTTCGACCGAGGTTGCGCCGTTCGGTGGCGTCAAGCAGTCGGGCCTCGGACGCGAGGGATCCCAGCTCGGGATAGAAGAATATCTCGAGACCAAGGCGCTGCATGTCGGCGGGCTGGACTGAGCGGCCTATCGGATCAGTATCTGAAACAAGAAAAGGGGGCGGCTGAACCGCCCCCTTTTTCCTTCACAGCGCACCGACTTCGATTGAAGCTTTTGAAGAACTGAAGCGTAACGAGAGAGCCCGAGGGAACTGCGCTCACGCGCTCTCGCGCAGGGGCTCCAGGCCGACGGCCGCCGCAAGCCCGTCGATGCCAGCGACCTCGGTGTATTCATAGAAGGGGTTCGCGGGCTCGTGGCCGCGGTTCACCCAGACCTTGCTCTTGATGCCGAGGTCGTAGGCGGTCATCAGGTCGTAGCGGAAGGAGGAGGAGACGTGGGTGATATCCTCCGGGCCGCACCCCAGCTTGTCGAGCATATACTCGAAGCCCTTCATGTGCGGCTTGTAGGCGCCGGTCTCCTCCGCCGTGATGACCATGTGGAACGGAGCGCCAAGCTTCTCCACATTCGACATGATGAGGTTCTTCATGGAGTTCGACAGAATGACCAGCGGAATCTCCCTAGCAACTTTGGCGAGACCCGCTGGGACATCGGCATGTGGACCCCATGTGTGGACCTCCTCATTGATGCGCTGGGCATGCTCCGGCCGAAATACGATACCGTTGCGCTTGCACGCGCGCTCCAACGCATTGTGCACGACCTCGAAATACGGCTTCCAGGAGCCGAGAACCTCGTCCAGGCGATAGGCCGCAAAATCCTTGATGAGCTTTGCCATGGCCGTCGACGAGAGCTCGGAGCCGTAGACCCTCCTTGCTGCGCCGGCCATGTCGAAATTGGTCAGCGTGCCGTAACAGTCGAAGGTGATGTACTTGGGTCTAAACGTTGCCATGGCTCGATCCTTTTTGGCTCTCACGCACCGCGTTCCGGTACATCAGGGATCATAGTGGGCAGACGACCGGATAAAGCACCGCTGTCGCGGCGACCAGGAGCAGATTGTGTCGTATCGGATCGCAGGTATGGCAGAGAGTTGTGCGAAAAGGCGCCCTCCGACGTGAGCGCCAATGCCTTGCGCAGCCCGATGCCCGCATAAGATGCGGCGCCGGTCGTCAATGATAGTCAAAATGCCCTTCGTCCTTGTTCAGCCCGGGAGCAACTGCTGTTCCGGGCGTCTTACGTTGAGTTCCGAAGACATCGTGGTGGCCGCACAAGCGTTGCGGTTGATCTGGAGGACGACATGTTGAGCAACTCGCTGATTGAGCTCGATCGCGCGCATCTGATTCACCCGGTCTCATCCTATCGCAGCCACGAGGCGACGGGCGTCCGTGTGCTGAAGTCAGGGAAGGGCGCGACGCTGACCGATGTCTCGGGACGTCAATTGCTGGACGGTTTTGCGGGTCTGTGGTGTGTCAATGCCGGTTACGGACAGGACAGCATCGTCGAAGCGGCTTTGAGGCAGCTCCGCGAACTGCCTTATGCGACGGGTTATTTCKGGTTGGGCTCCGACCCGGCCATCCGGTTGGCCGCCAGGCTGGCTGAATTGGCGCCTGGCGATCTGAACCATGTCTATTTCACCTTGGGTGGCTCCGATGCCG
>NZ_JBFUES010001022.1:0-2594 GCF_056403875.1 Bradyrhizobium sp. P2_E8 | reverse complement strand
GCCGTTGAGCCATGACTGACGTCGGCGACATCGAGCCGGCCGGCATTCTCGCCTTCTGGCGCGAGGCCGGCCGTGAGCGCTGGTACAAGCACAGCGAGGCTTTCGACGCGGAGGTCAGGCGTCGCTTTCTCGCCCTCTGGCAGAAGGCGGCCGCCGGCGAACTGGCGTCATGGGAGGCAAGCGACGACGGTGCACTCGCGCTCGTCATCGTGCTCGATCAGCTCCCCCGCAACATGTTTCGCGGCGATCCCAGGACGTTCTCCAGCGATGCGCTGGCGCGCGAAATTGCCCGCCGTGCCATCGATCGGGGCGCGGATCGCAGGATCGATCCTGCCCTGCTCGAATTCCTCTACATGCCCTTCATGCATTCCGAGCACCTGCCCGACCAGCTGCACTGCATTGCTCTGTTTCAGGACGCCGACAATGCCGAGAACCTGAAATACGCGCGGGAGCACGCCGACATCATCCGCCGGTTCGGCCGCTTCCCCCACCGCAACTGCGTCCTCGGACGCCCGACCACCGAGGAAGAGCAGGCCTTCCTCGACAATGGCGGCTTTTCCGGCTGATGACATCAAGGTGAAGGGCGGCAACCTTCGCCGCTTTCCCTGCCGGCAATATTGTGCGGGCCCGCCGCACGGTCTAGAAAGCGGGATCGATTTTCAGGGAGACTGACGATGGCGATCCAGACTGGCGACAAGCTGCCCGAGGCGAAATTCCGCGTGATGACGGCGGAAGGCCCGCAGGTGAAGACCACCGACGATATCTTCAAGGGCAAGAAGGTGGCGCTGTTCGCGGTGCCCGGCGCCTACACCGGCACCTGCCACAAGATGCATCTGCCGAGCATCTTCCTCAACGCATATGCCATGAAGGACAAGGGCGTCGACACCATCGCCATCGTCTCCGTCAACGACGCCTTCGTGATGAACGCCTGGAAGCGCGACACCGACCAGCGCGACGAGGCGATCTTCCTCGCCGACGGCAATGCCGAGTTCGCCAAGGCGATCGGCATGGAGCTGGACGCCTCCGCCAACGGCCTCGGCATCCGCTCCAAGCGCTATTCGATGCTGGTCGAGGACGGCGTGGTCAAGAAGCTGAACCTCGAAGCGATGCCCGGCAAGGTCGAGGTGTCCGGCGGCGATACGCTGCTCGGGCAGCTGTAAGGCAGTAAGTGTAGAGCGGTCGCCGCTTTCAGCCTACACCCACACTGTCATCGCCGGCGAAGGCGGGCGATCCAGTACGCCGCGGCCTCTCGGCTGAACCGCAAGCGTCTCTGGAATACTGGATCGCCCGGTCAAGCCGGGCGATGACAGTTGAGAGTGTGGCGACGCTTATGATGAAGGCGTGGATGGCCGGGTCAAGCCCGGCCATGACGCGTGGAAAGAGCGAGCCCGCGCTACTCCGCCACCCTCTGCTGCAACCGCGCCTTCACGATCCCGTCGCGCGCCAGCTGATCCGCGCGTTCGTTCTCGGGATGACCGGCGTGGCCCTTGACCCAGTGCCAGCGGACCTGATGCGCCTTGAGCGCGGCATCGAGACGCTGCCATAGCTCGACATTCTTGACCGGCTTCTTGTCGGCGGTGCGCCAGCCGTTGCGCTTCCAGCCGTGGATCCAGCCGGTGATGCCCTGCCGGACATACTGGCTGTCGGTGTACAGATCGACGGTGCACGGCTTCTTCAGCGCTTCGAGCGCGGAGATCGCCGCCATCAGCTCCATCTGGTTGTTGGTGGTGTGACGCTCGCCGCCGTTCAGCTCCTTCTCCTTGTCGCCGAACTTCAGGATCGCGCCCCAGCCGCCGGGCCCGGGATTTCCCGAGCAGGCGCCGTCGGTATAGATCGTGACGACGGGAAGCTCGCTCACGCGACCAGTCCTGACGGCATCAGCCCGTAGTCGCGCACGCTGGCGACGCTCTGGTGGAAGCGCAGCTTGCGGAGATATTCCAGCGGATCCTTCGGCCTCACCAGCGCACCGGGCGGCACGTTGAGCCAGTCGACCAGCCGTGTCAGCAGGAAACGGATCGCGGCGCCGCGGGCCAGCAGCGGCAGCGCGGCCTCTTCCGCCTCCGAGAGCTTGCGCACGCGGCCATAGGCATTGAGGAAGGCGCGCGCCTTGGTGACGTTGAAGGAGTGATCCGGCTCGAAGCACCAGGCGTTGAGGCAGATCGCGACGTCATAGGCCAGCATGTCGTTGCAGGCGAAGGTGAAGTCGATGATCCCCGAGAGCTTGTCGCCGAGGAAGAAGACGTTGTCGTTGAAGAGGTCGGCGTGGATCACGCCCTCGGGCAGATTGGTCGGCCAGACCCCGCTCGCGAGATAGTCGAGCTCGGTCGCGAGAAACGCGCGCAAGTCCGGCTGCACCTCGTCGGCGCGGCTTGCGGCCGCGTCGAACAACGGCCGCCAGCCCGCGACCGAGAGCGCGTTCGCGCGCTTGATCGCGAAATTGGCGCCGGCCAGATGCATCCTGGCCAGTCCCTCGCCGACGCCGGCGCAATGGGCCGCGTTCGGTTTGCGCGGCCAGACGCCTTCGAGAAAGGTGATGATCGCGGCCGGCCGGCCCGACAGCTCGCGCAGCGCCTCGCCGTCTCGTCCCTTCACCG
>NZ_JBFUES010001021.1:0-2595 GCF_056403875.1 Bradyrhizobium sp. P2_E8 | reverse complement strand
GGGAGAGATCGATGCGGGCGATGATCGACCGCAGCAGCCTGCGGGTCGAACGATAGAGATGCCGCACGAATCCGGGCGTCCTTGTCGCCGGCAGGCCCAGCCGTTTCGTATCAAGGCTTTCGATGTAGTGCGACACGTGCCTCTCCGAGATTGTGAGACCGTGTCTATCGTGGCCGGCCCGGAGCCGCCTTGATCTGCCGCAAGGCGTCCCCGGCTAGCTAATAGTCGCCGGGGTTCATGATCATCGGACTTTTCGTTTCGGCCGGCGCGAGCGCGCTGCTGGCGCTGTCACGCAGGAAGCGGTCGAGCGTCGCCTGGATCTTCTCCTTGACCGCGTCGGGTCCGCGATCGCTCATCTCGGTGTGCTGCGCACCGGTGTGGACGATGTCGATGCCGCGCGCCTTGGCCTCTTCCGGCGTCGGCAGCACGCCCGGGTCGGTCAGGAAATGCGGATCCTTCGAGCGGAACGACAGGATCTTCAAGTTGTCGCTGAGCACGAAAGGCACCCGAAGATTGTCGAGTGTGATCACTTTCGACACCAGCTCCGGGTGCTGATGGGCGACATACATGGACACGTCGCCGCCGTTGGAATGACCGACGAGGGTGATGTGGTCGTAGTCGGCGTTCTCCTGCCGCCTCTTCAGTTCGCCCAGGGTGAAGAGGATGTTGGCCTCGCAGCGGATATAGACTTCGCGCCGGCCGACAAATTGCTGGCCGACATGGGTCATTAGCGGCGGATCGCTGGGCAGGTCCTGCTGGATGCTGGCGACGAGATAGCCCCGCGCCGCGAGCCCGTTGGCGAGGAAGGAATACTCGGTGGCCTTGACGGTATTGCCGTTGCTGATGATGGCGAGCGGCAGCTTCCAGAGACCGAGATTGGCCTTGGTCTCGTAATCGCGCCGCACCGCGATTTCGACCGAGATTGGCCGCTGGCGCGAGGCGTCGAACAGGGTCCAAACCTCATGGCGGATCGCGAACCGGCTGACGACGAAATATTCGCCGACGCCGAGGACGCAAAGAAACGCCAGAATTGCAAACACCCTCTTCATGGTTCCGTCCCGATCACATTCGACTGAAAATGGTCATTGGAAGCCCCCGGATCGAGCGATCGTGACCAGGTTACGGGATTAAATTTAGGCAAGTCTGTGAGCAAGGCCCAAAAGGGCCGCATGCCGGGTACGCGGCATGAGGGGTTTGCAGCTAGAGGCAGCCGCTCCTGCCGCGTTCGGGGCAGAGCCGGAATGCGCTCGACAGCGTAAGCAGGAAACGCGGGCTGCGGCGCTCGTTGTCCGGCGCCCGGTAGCTCAAGGGGACGGCCACCCCGAGATCTGCCTGGAGATCGTCCCACAGAAAGAACCGCGCGCCGACTCCGGCTGATGTCAGCGACAGGCCGTCCCTCAGCCGGTAGCCGTCGTTCCAGACTGCGCCCGCGTCGCCGAAGGCGTAGAGCTGGTAGCCGGTCCAGTAGCGGAAATTGAGCTTCTGGTCGAAGCGCAGCTCGAGCGAGCCGGCAAGACCGTTGTCGCCGCTGATCTCGGCTGCGCCGTAGCCCCGGCCGAAGGCCGCGCCGCCGAGATAGAACTGCTGCGAGGTGAACAGCGGCCGCGATGCCGTCTGGCTCGCCGCCGCGAGCTTGAGCGACCAAGCGCCGTTGAGCGTCTGGTAGCGCGTGAACCAGAGATTCAGCACCGAGAAGTTCGATGAGGCACCGTCGCGCGACAACAGATCGTCGTCGAAATGCGATGCGCCGAAGACGTCGAGGCCCTGACGGTAGKTCAGCGTTGCGAAATTGGTGCCGCCGAAGCGGTCCTGGAGCCGGTAGTCGGCGGTCAGGCTCGCGGTTCGGATGTGGTCGTTGTACCAGGGTCCGTAAAGATCGTGCTCGGACACGTTGCTGAAGGCCCCAGCCACGGTAAGTGTCAGTGCCGACGATTGCGACATGAAGGGCACGGTGCTTGCCCGCACCTCGAAAGCTTCGGTCGTCGTGATGTCGCTGTCGAGGCGGCGGGCATCGCCCGGCCGGACCGCGCTGTAGAGGACGGACGCGCCGAGACGCACGCCGTCGACGCCGACAGGCGCGTCGTAGGACAGCCGTGCGAAGCCAAGCTGGCGCGGGTCGTTGGCAATGGTCGACAGGTTGACCGCTAGCGTGTCGCCAGGCGTGAGGTAGGAATTGAACGCGCCGGTCGCATAGGTCTGCCAAGGGCCGACCGAGGACGAGCCGAGATTGTCCAGGCCGAACGATGTGAACACGTGCCAGGTTTTCAAATAAACGGTGAGGCGGAAGCGGCCGGTCGCACCGCCGATCTCCTCCAACGCGGTATCGGTGATCCGGACGCCCGGCCTGCCGTTGATGAGGAAAAGCTGGCGTTCGAGCGTTGCCAGGCGCGATGGCTGCTCGGCCAGAACCGGCTCCAGCATCGGCCTCACGCCGAACTGCTCGGCGCCGTCGCCTTTCAGTTCAGCCTGCACGATGGCGCCCTCGATCACCTGGATCCGGACCATGCCGTCGGCAATGTCCTGCGGCGGCACGACGGCCCTGCTCAGATGGAATCCATCGGCGCGGTAGAGGTCGCTGATCGCGCCGGCGATCGC
>NZ_JBFUES010001020.1:0-2602 GCF_056403875.1 Bradyrhizobium sp. P2_E8 | reverse complement strand
CTGTTGTTCGGCTGGGCGACGAAGGCGGCCCATTCCTCGAACTCGGTCCAGTCGCAGCGCTCGCGCACGAAGGCTTCGTCGACGAGGCCCTCGGTGACGATGACATGCGCCAGCGCGGTGACGACCGCGACATTGGTGCCGGGCATCAGCGGCAGATGCAGCGCCTTCACATGCGGCGATTCCACCATCTCGGTGCGGCGCGGATCGATCACGATCAGCTTGGCACCCTGGCGCAGCCGCTTCTTCAGGCGCGAGGCGAAGACGGGGTGGGCGGAGGCCGGATTGGCGCCGATGATGACGGCGACGTCGGTGTTCTCCACGGAGTCGAAGTCCTGGGTGCCGGCCGAGGTGCCGAAGGTCTGCGACAGGCCATAGCCGGTCGGCGAATGGCAGACGCGGGCGCAGGTATCGACATTGTTGTTGCCGAAGCCGGCCCGGATCAGCTTCTGCACCAGATAGGTTTCTTCGTTGGTGCAGCGCGACGAGGTGATGCCGCCGATGGCATCGCGACCGTACTTCTTCTGGATGCCGCGCATCCTGGCAGCGGCGAAGGAGAATGCCTCATCCCAGGACACCTCGCGCCAGGGATCCTCGATCCGTTCGCGGATCATCGGCTTGAGGATGCGTTCCTTGTGGTTGGTGTAGCCCCAGGCGAAGCGGCCCTTGACGCAGGAATGGCCGCGATTGGCCTTGCCGTCCTTGTACGGCACCATGCGCACGACTTCCTCGCCGCGCATCTCCGCCTTGAAGGCGCAGCCGACGCCGCAATAGGCGCAGGTGGTCACGACCGAATGTTCGGGCTGGCCGATCTCGATCACCGACTTCTCCGTCAGTGTCGCGGTCGGGCAGGCCTGCACGCAGGCGCCGCAGGAGACGCATTCGGAGCCGAGGAAGCTTTCGCTCATGCCGGGCGAGACGCGGCTGTCGAAGCCGCGGCCGGAGATGGTCAGCGCGAAGGTGCCTTGCACCTCCTCGCAGGCGCGGACGCAGCGCGAGCAGACGATGCACTTGGAGGGATCGTAGGTGAAGTAGGGGTTGGACTCGTCCTTCGGCATCCAGTTGTCGTTGGTGCAGCCATCCGTCTTGGCGAAGACGTGGTTCTCACCCTCATAGCCGTAGCGCACGTCGCGCAGGCCGACGGCGCCGGCCATGTCCTGCAACTCGCAATCGCCGTTGGCGCCGCAGGTGAGGCAGTCGAGCGGATGGTCGGAGATGTAGAGCTCCATCACGCCCTTGCGCAGCTTCTTCAGCCGGTCGGTCTGGGTGTGCACGACGAGGCCCGGCATCACCGGCGTGGTGCAGGAGGCCGGCGTGCCGGCGCGGCCCTCGATCTCGACGAGGCAGAGGCGGCAGGAGCCGAATGCATCGACCATGTCGGTCGCGCAGAGCTTCGGGATCTGGTGGCCGGCCTCCATCGCCGCGCGCATGATCGAGGTGCCCTCGGGCACCGAGATCTCCTTGCCGTCGATGGTCAGCGTCACCATCGTTTCCGATTTGGCGCGCGGCGTGCCGAAGTCGATTTCTTCGATCAGAGACATTGTCGTTCTCCTATTCCGCGGCCTGAAGCGTGGTCGGCGCCGGGACGAAGTCTTCCCGGAAGTGCTTCAATGCGCTGAGCACCGGGTAGGGCGTGAAGCCGCCGAGCGCGCAGAGCGAGCCGAATTTCATGGTGTTGCAGAGGTCTTCGACGAGCGCGAGGTTTTCGCTGACGCGCTCGCCGTTGATGATCTTCTCGATGGTTTCGACGCCGCGGGTCGAGCCGATCCGGCAGGGGGTGCACTTGCCGCAGGATTCGACGGCGCAGAATTCCATCGCGAAGCGCGCCTGCCTGCGCATGTCGACGCTATCGTCGAACACGACGATGCCGCCATGGCCGATCAGCCCGTCACGCGCGGCGAAGGCCTCGTAGTCGAACGGTGTGTCGAACAGCGCGCGGGGGAAGTAGGCGCCAAGGGGACCGCCGACCTGCACCGCACGGACCGGGCGGCCCGTGAACGTGCCGCCGCCGATATCGTCGACAAGCTCGCCCAGCGTCACGCCGAACGCGGTCTCGTACAGGCCGCCATAGCGGACATTGCCGGCGAGCTGGATCGGCATCGTGCCGYGCGAGCGGCCCATGCCGAAATCGGCATAGGCCTTGGCGCCTTCGGCGAGGATGAAGGGGATCGCCGCGAATGACAGCACGTTGTTGATCACGGTCGGCTTGCCGAACAGGCCGTGATGGGCCGGCAGCGGCGGCTTGGCGCGAACGATGCCGCGGCGGCCTTCGAGGCTCTCCAGCAGCGACGTCTCCTCGCCGCAGACATAGGCGCCGGCGCCGACGCGGACTTCGAGGTCGAAGCTGTAGGTCGAGCCGCCGATCTTGTCGCCGAGATAGCCGCCGCGCTTCGCAGCCTTGATGGCGGCATTCATCGCCTCGACCGCGTGCGGATATTCGCTGCGGATGTAGATGTAGCCCTTGGTTGCGCCGACGGTGATACCGGCGGTGGTCATGCCCTCGATCACCAGGAACGGATCGCCTTCCATGATCATGCGGTCGGCGAAGGTCCCGCTGTCGCCTTCGTCGGCGTTGCAGACGATGAACTTGCGGTCGGCCTTGGCC
>NZ_JBFUES010001019.1:0-2604 GCF_056403875.1 Bradyrhizobium sp. P2_E8 | reverse complement strand
TCCAGCAGCCACACCAGGATCCGCACGGGATCGCCGAGATGGATCTCGCGCAGATAGCGCACATGGCATTCGGCAGTGAAGGTCGAACCGTGACGCTCTTTCTTGTAGACCGGACCGATGCCGAGCTCGAGCCAGAACTCGTCGATCGCCCGGTCGAACATCACGTTGTAATAGGCCATGTTGAGATGGCCGTTATAGTCGATCCATTGCGGCTCGATCTGCATGATCGAGGCGCGGAACGGCTCGGCCTTGGGCGCAGTAGCGGTCTCCGGCATGTGTCCTTCCCTGGCTATGCGTCCGGTCGCTTGACTTGACCGGTTAGATGTCCTTTGCCACGGTTCTTCTGTCGGAGGAATTTCCCGTGGGTACGACTATCACCAATAATCCGCCGCGGCCGGAGCCGAAAGCCCTCGCGAGCGCACTGGAGCAGCTTGCCGCACGCTTCGGCAACCGCCTCATCACCTCGCAGGCCGTCCGCGAGCAGCACGGCCATACCACGACGTGGATTCCCAACCAGCCGCCGGATGGCGTGGTGATGGCGCAGGAGACCGCCGATATCCAGGACGTGGTGCGCATCTGCGCCAGGAGCCGCGTGCCCGTGATCGCCTTCGGCACCGGCACCTCGCTGGAGGGCCAGGTCAATGCGCCCGCCGGCGGCATCTCGATCGACCTGCGCGACATGAACAAGGTGCTCGCGGTGCACGCCGAGGACCTCGATTGCGTGATCCAGCCCGGCGTCACCCGCAAGGCGCTCAACGAGCATCTGCGCGACCAAGGCCTGTTCTTCCCGATCGATCCCGGCGCGGACGCTTCGCTCGGCGGCATGGCCTCGACGCGCGCCTCCGGCACCAACGCGGTGCGCTACGGCACCATGCGCGACAGCGTGCTGGCGCTGAAGGTGGTGCGCGGCGACGGCGAGATCATCACCACCGGCACCCGCGCCAAGAAATCATCCGCCGGCTACGACCTGACGCATCTGTTCGTCGGCGCCGAGGGCACGCTCGGCATCATCTCGGAACTGACCATCCGCCTGCGCGGCATCCCCGAGACCATCGCGGCCGGCGCGGTGTCGTTCGAGACGGTTCACGGGGCGTGTCAGGCCGTGATCCTGGCGATCCAGACCGGCATTCCCGTGGCGCGCATCGAGCTGCTCAATGCCGCGCAGGTGAAGGCCTGCAACGCCTATTCCAAGCTGACGCTGCCGGAGACGCCGCTGCTCCTGATGGAATTCCACGGCAGCGAGATCGAGGTCGCCGAGCAGTCCAAGGGCTTCGGCGAGATCGCAAAGGAATGCGGCGGCGGCGACTTCTCCTGGACGACGAAGCCGGAGGATCGCACCAAACTGTGGCAGGCGCGGCACGACGCCTATTGGTCGGTGAAGGCGCTGCGGCCCGGCGACAGTGTCGGCGTGGTCGCCACCGACGTCTGCGTGCCGATCTCGCGGCTTGCCGATTGCGTCAGCGAGACCGAGGAGGATCTCAAGCGGCTCAATCTGCTGTCGCCGATCGTCGGCCATGTCGGCGACGGCAATTTCCACTGCTCGCTGGTCTGCG
Organism: Bradyrhizobium sp. P2_E8; assembly: GCF_056403875.1. Taxonomy (NCBI): domain Bacteria; kingdom Pseudomonadati; phylum Pseudomonadota; class Alphaproteobacteria; order Hyphomicrobiales; family Nitrobacteraceae; genus Bradyrhizobium; species Bradyrhizobium sp. P2_E8. The sequence goes on along the minus strand of NZ_JBFUES010001019.1, from coordinate 1,051 downwards.
ACACCAACGACGCCGACGAGATGGCACGCGGCGAGGAGTTCATGCATCGCCTCGTCGAGCGCGCGCAGGCGATGGACGGCACCTGCACCGGCGAGCACGGTATCGGCCAGGGCAAGCAGAAATACCTCAAGGCCGAACTCGGTCCCGAAGCGCTCGACGCGATGCGGGCGCTGAAACAGGCGCTCGATCCGCTCAATATCTTCAACCCCGGCAAGATCGTGCCCGAGGCGTAGGCTCTGCGCGGCCAGGGACTGGGAACTTTCGGCAACGTTGATGGTTCCAATTCCCGCCAGGTTCCGATGCCTGAATGGCAGGGCTCTGCGCGGGAGGGTGCGATGATGCGACCGGTCGTTGGAATTGCCGCGGTGGCGTTTGCCTGCATGCTGGCGGGCGCGGCTCTGGCGAAAGGCGGCGGCGGGCATGGAGGCGGCCATGGAGGCGGGCACGGCGGTGGTCACCATGGCGGTGGTCACCACGGCGGCGGCCATTTCCACGGTCACGGCGGTGGGCACGCGCACGGCGGCGGGCATCATCGAGGGATGCGGTTTGCAACCGGCGCCCGCCATGGCGGTCCGAACTTCGGTCAGATCCGCAACGCGGCCATCCGCCCCGCGAATTTCCGCAACGCCCTCAACGTGCATTCCAGCGCCTTCCGCAACGGCCGTCTGATCGGCAATCCGGCGGCGCGAGCCCAGATCGCGGCGGCGGCCGCACTCGCCGGCTGGCATGGCGCCAGCAGCGGATGGTGGCAACATGCGGGCGGCGGTTATGGCTGGGTCGGGCCGCTGTTCTGGCCGTTCGCCTATAACGATCTCTACGACTACACGATCTGGGGCGACGGTCTCGGCTTCTGGGGCTACGGCTATCCGGACATCTATGCCGGCATCTTCGGGCCCTATGGCTACGACGGCCTTTCGGCCTATCTGCCGCAGCGGCCGCAGGGACGGCGGCAAGCGCGCGGCGTTGCGCTGGATCAGCTTTGCGGCAGCGACCGCCGCGAGATCGTCGGTCTGCCGATCGACCAGATCGCCGCCGCGGTGCAGCCGAGCGA
>NZ_JBFUES010001018.1:0-2606 GCF_056403875.1 Bradyrhizobium sp. P2_E8 | reverse complement strand
ATCACCAAGGACGGCGTCACCGTCGCCAAGGAGATCGAGCTCGAGGACAAGTTCGAGAACATGGGCGCCCAGATGGTGCGTGAGGTCGCCTCCAAGACCAACGACCTTGCTGGCGACGGCACCACCACCGCGACCGTGCTGGCCCAGGCCATCGTGCGCGAAGGCGCCAAGGCGGTTGCCGCCGGCATGAACCCGATGGACCTCAAGCGCGGCATCGACATCGCGGTTGCGGCGGTCATCAAGGACATCGAGAAGCGCGCCAAGCCGGTTGCCGCCTCCTCCGAGGTCGCCCAGGTCGGCACCATCTCGGCCAACGGCGATGCCGCCATCGGCAAGATGATCGCGCAGGCGATGCAGAAGGTCGGCAACGAGGGCGTCATCACCGTCGAGGAGAACAAGTCGCTCGACACCGAGGTCGACATCGTCGAGGGCATGAAGTTCGACCGCGGCTATCTCAGCCCCTACTTCGTCACCAACGCCGAGAAGATGACCGCCGAGCTCGAGGACGCCTACATCCTCCTGCACGAGAAGAAGCTCTCGGGCCTCCAGGCCATGCTGCCGGTGCTCGAAGCCGTGGTGCAGTCGGGCAAGCCGCTCGTCATCATCGCCGAGGACGTCGAGGGCGAGGCGCTGGCGACCCTGGTCGTCAACCGCCTGCGCGGCGGCCTCAAGGTCGCCGCCGTCAAGGCGCCGGGCTTCGGTGACCGCCGCAAGGCCATGCTCGAGGACATCGCGATCCTCACCGGCGGCCAGCTCATCTCCGAAGAGCTCGGCATCAAGCTCGAGAACGTCTCGGTGAAGATGCTCGGCCGCGCCAAGAAGGTGGTGATCGACAAGGAGAACACCACGATCGTCAACGGCGCCGGCAAGAAGCCCGACATCGAGGCCCGCGTCGGCCAGATCAAGGCGCAGATCGAGGAGACCACCTCGGACTACGACCGCGAGAAGCTCCAAGAGCGCCTCGCCAAGCTGGCCGGCGGCGTCGCGGTGATCCGCGTCGGCGGCGCGACCGAGATCGAGGTCAAGGAGAAGAAGGACCGCGTCGAGGACGCCCTCAACGCCACCCGTGCCGCGGTGCAGGAAGGCATCGTCCCCGGCGGCGGCGTCGCGCTGCTCCGCGCCAAGAAGGCGGTCGGCCGTCTCACCAACGCCAACGACGACGTCCAGGCCGGCATCAACATCGTGCTGAAGGCGCTGGAAGCCCCGATCCGCCAGATCTCCGAGAACGCGGGCGTGGAAGGTTCGATCGTCGTCGGCAAGATCCTCGAGAACAAGTCCGAGACCTTCGGCTTCGACGCCCAGAACGAGGCCTATGTCGACATGGTCGAGAAGGGCRTCATCGACCCCGCCAAGGTGGTGCGCACCGCGCTCCAGGACGCCTCCTCCGTGGCCGGCCTGCTGGTGACCACCGAAGCCATGGTCGCCGAGACGCCGAAGGAAGCTCCGCCCGCGATGCCGGCCGGCGGCGGCATGGGCGGCTTCTGAGCCGACCGTTCCGTGACAATGTTGCGAAGGCCGCCTCCGGGCGGCCTTCTTTTTTGCCGACCATGGCTCACGCTTTCCGATTCAACCGACGGCCAAAACCCACTACGGTGGCGCCGATTCTAAAGCGCGATGAGATCGGAAAATGAGTCGTCATCGCGCTTTAGGTTATTGTTTGAGCATGATCTTTTCGGAAAACCGCGTCACACTTTTCCGGATCATGCTCCCTTGCTCGAGGATTTCGTCGATGCGCGCGCTTCTGGTTTGCTCCACGGCCCTTGTGGCGGCTCTGCTTGCTGTTTCGCCGGAGGTCGCATCCGCCCAGATGAAGCTGTCGCCGAAGGCGACGGCGCCGGGCGGACCCGAGACGCGCTATTTCACCTCGATCGACGGGCTGATGGACGGCAATGCCGACGTGATCCTGAAGGAGACCCGCCAGGGCAAGACGGTCACGGCGGCCGTGCTCGACGTCTGCTATCCGGTCGCGAAGAATTCCGACCGCAAGGATCGCTTCGTCGTCAATCTCCAGGTCGCCGGCCAGATGCTGACTGGCACGACGCAGAGCCTCGGCGCGAAGGCGCCCGTCACCGTCAAGCTGCTGCGCAAGCAGGCCGGAGACACTTTCGAGTTCCGCGGCCAGATTGGAATCGGCCAGGCCGTGACCGAGGTCACCTCGCCCGACAATTCCGATCTCAGCGAGAAGGAGTTTCTGGACAACCAGACCTCCGACGACGGCATCACGCCGCAGCCGAAGGATTTCACCGACGTCTCGCCGGAGGCGATCGCGGTCAAGGTCAAGCTGGATGCCGCGACCGAGTTCCTGAAGAGCCTGAAGGGCCAGGAGGTCGAAGTGACGCTGGCGAGCCTCAGCGTCGGCTGCGACGCGTTGCGCGCCGGCGAGCAGACCATCAACATGTCGGTCGACCCGGAGCGGGCCGGCGCGCTGCTGGCTAAGTTCAAGGCGATGCCCGGCGTCGTCGCCGCGGGCTGGACCGCGGGCATGACCGAGATGGACCGCACCATCCGCTTCGCCGCGGCCGACTGGCGCGACGGCGACAGGATCAACCGCGACAAGCTCGCGGCCGCGGTGGCGGGCGTGCTGAGCCGGACGCTCGCGGCAAAGC
>NZ_JBFUES010001017.1:0-2607 GCF_056403875.1 Bradyrhizobium sp. P2_E8 | reverse complement strand
GCGTCGGCAGCGTGATCGTGTTCCTGCCGCAGATCATCCTCATCTTCCTGTTCATCCTGCTGCTGGAAGATTTCGGCTACATGGCGCGCGCCGCCTTCCTGATGGACCGCATCATGGGCGGCGCCGGCCTGCACGGCCGCGCCTTCATTCCGCTGCTGTCGAGCTTTGCCTGCGCCATTCCCGGCATCATGGCGACGCGCGTGATCGACAACAAGCGCGACCGGCTGACCACGATCCTGATCGCGCCGCTGATGACCTGCTCGGCGCGCATCCCGGTCTACACGCTGATCATCTCCGCCTTCATTCCGGCCAGGGACGTCTGGGGCTTCATCAACCTCCAGGGCCTCGTGATGTTCGGCCTCTACGTCGCCGGCATCACCAGCGCGCTTCTCGTCTCGTTCCTGATAAAATTCTTCATGCTGCGCGACTACGCGCCGGCGCCGTTCATGCTGGAGCTGCCGGACTACAAGATGCCGCGCCTGAAATCGATCGCGATCGGCGTCTACACGCGCGCGAAGATGTTTTTGCACCGCGCCGGCACCACGATCTTCTCGATGATGGTGCTGATCTGGTTCCTGGCCTCGTTCCCGCAGCCGCCTGCTGGCGCGACCGAACCCGCCATCAACTTCAGCCTGGCGGCGATCATCGGCAAGGCGCTCGAGCCGCTGCTCGCCCCGGTCGGCGTCAACTGGCAGATCGCGGTCGCGCTGATCCCCGGCATGGCGGCGCGCGAGGTCGCAGTCGCAGCGCTCGGCACCGTCTATGCGATCGAAGGCGGCAAGGAAGCGGCCGAGCAGATCGGCCAGGTGCTCGCGACGAAATGGTCGCTCGCGACCGCGCTGTCGATGCTGGCCTGGTACATCTTCGCCCCGCAATGCGCCTCGACGCTGGCCGTGATCCGGCGCGAGACCGGAAGCTGGCGATGGATGGCGGTGACCTTCACCTACATGCTGGTGCTGGCCTATGCCGCAAGCCTCGTGACCTACAACGTCGCGGTGGCGCTGGGAGCGGGATAGCCCCCTCGAAGCTAAAAACTGCGAAAACAACCCCATGCACAGTAGACCGGGGTCGTGAAATCAATAGCTTACGAATTATCCGAATTCGCTTGAGCCGTCGGGCAAAACACCGGCATGATGGCATCATCGGGAAGCGTCCGCCAACGATTGATCGCGGCCCGCATCCTCGAAAGTCCGCACAATTCACCCGCGCCTGGCCTTGCGACATCGCAGGAATTGATGCCGGACCTCCATCGTTTTCTTCGGCTTCCCATGAAAAGGCCCCGGTCGATGCCGGGGCCTGAGTTCACCGGGAAGACACACACACTCAATAGCGAGCAGCGACCGGAGCACCGAAACCACCGAAGCGGTAGTTCAACCGAAGCGTAACCATGTCCACATCCTGGCTGATCCCGCTGCCGGTGAGCGTGAACCCGCCGGGCGTGACCAGGCCTGCGAAGCCGAAATTGTCGCGTCCCATCCAGAGATGGTCGTACTCGATACCGGCCGACCAGTTCGGCGCAAAACCATATTCCCAGCCGACACCCAGGGCGCCGCCCCAGCGCGTGTGACCTGCCGAAGCCAGTCCGACGCCGGTGACGTTGTTGAATATATCGAATCGATTGCGGGTCACGGCGGCGCCGCCCTTCACGTAGAACAGCGAAGCGTTCCATGCCCAACCGAGCTGGGCCGTGAACAGCCCAATGCCGTCGGTCTTGCCTGTGGTCGAGATCAACGGATCGATCAGGCTGACGCGCGTGTGCTTGATATCGGCCCAATCGCCCTGAGCTTCCAGACCAAACACAAACTGATTGGTTTGCCACCGGTACCCGATCTGTCCACCGACGAGACCACCGGAGCGATCGACGCAGCCATCTGCGACCGTCCCAGCAGGCGTTACGAAGTCGACGCAACCATGGCTTTGCCCCCAGCCACCGTTGGCCCCGATGTAGAATCCGCTCCAGTTGTAGATCGCCACCACTGGTGCCGGCGGCGGCGCCTTGACGGCCATGTCGGCCGCCATGGCCGGAGCCGCCATACTCAGTGCTACGAAGCCGATCGCAGCAGTCGAAAACTTCCTCATGGTCTCGTCCCCTTTTTTGCTCTTTCGTTTGAATTCGCCGTCTCGTCCAAAAATGAGCACCCATGCTGGAACTAGGGTGCATAAGGTTCGCGAATGTGAGAAACTTTACGCGGGCAGGAGTCTCGAAACCCGTATCAAAATGGCAACACCCAAGCGCCATCTCTATGCACCGTAGCGTGCTTAATCGGTGCTCGACGCTTCTGGCGGCAGAGGGCGCCCATCGTCTCCGAGCCACGCATGGATATCTGACGCCGGAATGAGCCGCCTCGGAACGTGAGGATTGATCGTACCTGCAAAAACAGAGAGGCCTTCATCGAGCTTTGCGCGCGCGAACAACTTGGCTTCGTCCTCGGTCGCGAACGTCCGCGTCTCGCGCGGACTGCGCTGCCTCGGCAAAACGCCCCGCTGTCGAATTTCAAAGCTGACGTACCAGGTCGGGATCATCGCGCCTGTCAACCTGTGAGCCTCGAAGTCGGGTTGTGGCGCGATCGTCATCCGCGTATTTGATGCAGATCAAACCCCGCGCGT
>NZ_JBFUES010001016.1:0-2618 GCF_056403875.1 Bradyrhizobium sp. P2_E8 | reverse complement strand
GATTCCATCTCGTCGCGCGACCTGTTGCTCGAACGCGGCAGGCGTCTGGTCGAGTGAGAAGCGATGCGTGGCCAGCGGCGCGAGCTTGACCCGACCGGTTTGCGCAAGCGCAATGGCCCGCGGGTAAACCTCCGGCATGCGGCGTGAAAATTTGATCGACAAGCCCTTTCGGCGCGACTCGGCGCCGCTCAGGATGTACTGGTTGTTCTCGGGAATGCCGACGAGTACGACCCGGCCACCGATACGGGCACAGCGCGCCGCATGCTCGAAGCCGTGCGAGGAGTCGGTCGCCTCGATCACCAGATCGACGCCGCGGCCTTCGGTGACGTCCCCAACCCCGGCGTAGCTGCGGCACGCCACATCCGCGCCGAGGTCGCACGCCATCGCGGTACGCTGCTCGACCGGGTCAATCGCGATGATCTTTCCGGCACCGGCGAGCCGCGCGAGTTGCACGAGCAACAATCCCACCGGCCCGCACCCAAGCACCGCCACGGTTTCCAGAAGTCGCGGACGCGCCAGATCCATGGCATGGATCGCGACCCCGAGCGTTTCCAGGATCGCTGCACCGGCCGGATCGATGCTGTCGGGCACCAAATGCACGGCGGATCTGGGCACGCAGACGAATTCGGCCATGGCGCCGTTGTGTGGCGCATAACCGAGGAACTTCACGTTGGGGCAGAGATTGGTGTGACCGCGGTGACACCATTCACAATGGCCGCACGGAATGGAAGGGTCGACCGCTACCAGCGCATCGGCTGATAGCCCCGCTTTGCGCGCCGAATCCGGCGTGAGGACACCCGAGAATTCATGGCCCAGGACGAACGGCCTGACCCGCGTCGGGCCGGTCGTTCCGCCCTCGAGGTAGGAATGCAAGTCGCTGCCGCAGACGCCGACAGCCTTCACGCGAACGATGAGATCGTCCTGCGCGACCGGCCTCGGTTCGGGGATATCGAGGATGCGGATATCGCGAATGTCCTGAAGCACCGCAGCGCGCATGTCGACGCCATCCCTCTCTGAGCAACCATTTTTGGCTACATTACATATGTAATATTGACGTGACAAATGCTTTTGCGCGCTCCGGCGCGCAGGTGGGCGGTCACGCCGGCATCAGCGTCGAAAGCGCGGGTCCAATGTTCGTTTGCGAAAAAAAGCAGCTATTTCTGCTTGTCGATCAGTTTTAGCGCGGCGATGGCGGCGTTCTCGTCCGTCACCAGCACCTTGCCGATCCGGCCGCGCAGCACCGCGGCAATGATCGGCGCCTTGTTGAGACCGCCGGCGATCAGCATCGAGGTCGGCACGCGCGCCAACTTCTCGAGCGGCAGCGCGATGGCACGGCTGTTGATGCCGTGATCGATGGGCCGGCCGGACCTATCGAGAAATTGTGCGAGCACGTCGCCGACGGCGCCTCCGGCCCGCAAATGCTCCGCACGTACGTCCGGCGGCAGCCCGTGCCGCACCAGCAGCGAGCGCGGCGTCAGATCTCCCATGCTCAATAGCGCAAGATCGATCCGCTCGACGCTGTTCAGCACCTCCTGATAGACCTCCTGGGCCAGGAAAGTATCGCGCGAGCGCCGGCTGCTGGCAAAAATGGGCGCGGCCAGATAGCTGCACTGGGCGTGCAGCCGACGCGCGAGCTCGCCCGCGATTTCGAAGGTGTTGAGCTCGAGTCCGCGCGACAGCCCGCCCATCATCGAGACTATGGARAGATCGGGATAGTCCGCCGGCGTGACGTAACGGATGGTCTCGCGCAGAGTCGCGCCCCAGCCGATACCGACGATGCGCGGGCGCTTCTGTTCGAGGACTTTCGACAGATACGCTCCGGCCGCCATCCCGATCAGGCTTCCGACCTGCTCGGGATTCTCTGGGCTCGGGATGACGACCGCGTCCTCGAGGCCGCATTCCCGACGCAACCGGTGCTCCAGCTCTGTGCAGCTCGCAAAGGCGGAGTTAAGGCGGATATTGACGATGCCCGTCTGCCGGGCGTCCGACAGCATGCGGTTGACGCGGGCGCGGGTCAGGCCCAGCCGCTCGCCGATCTCGGCCTGGGTCAGATTCTCCATGTAATAGAGCCAGGCCACCCGCAGGATGGTTTGATCAGTCACGGCGCAGCCCCTCGCAGCGGCCTAAAGCATGGTCAGACGTCGGATCATTTGAGGCGATCCTTCATCATTCGTCAAATGCGAGGCCGTGCGGTCGTTCGTCATGCCGCCTTCGCCCCCGGCGCGCCGTCCTCGACTACAAATGTCGTCAGCCGCCGCACGGCGCTCCTGGCGTCCCTGACGTCATCGAGCGCCTCGAAACCCACGGTACAATGCCGGGCGTCGAGCACGGCGGTCGCATATCCGCGCCTGTCGCCGCGCGCATAGACGAGATGCGGATTCTCCGCCAATGCCTTGCGCACACTGCTCTCGCTCGGCCCGTCCGAAGTGATGGAGGTGCCGACGAACTCGGTCGCAATGGTCGGGCCATCAGGCCGGGCAAAGTCCTGCTTCAGATCGGCGGCAAAGAAAGCGTGACGGTCGYCGCCGATCACGATCGGGTTGCGGCGATGCGCAACGAGCGAATCAAGGAGACGACGGCGGGCGTTGGGGTAGCCGTCCCAGCCGTCCATCCAGAAG
>NZ_JBFUES010001015.1:0-2618 GCF_056403875.1 Bradyrhizobium sp. P2_E8 | reverse complement strand
CACCAACGTCGCATAAGCGGGAAATTCCTTTTCCATACGCAACTTGTTGGCAGCCAACTTTTGTTCAATCTGAGCTATGTATTTCCGCAGCTGTTCAATTGCCGTTGGGTTCTGTTCGGCCTCAGGTTTTGAACGCTCAGCCGTCAACATCTTGTCTTTCGACTGCCAGGTATCACTTAGGTCCTGGCTCTCTCGCACTAGCTCCGCGAGCGCGCCGTTGCCCGAAGAAAACCGAACGCTCATTTGTTGGATGGCTGCGGCAGCCGAAGAGTGCAATGACCATTGAGCACTCTCGAACGCCTCCAGACCAAATGATTGCCGCTGATCGGCGCGCAAGTGTGATGCAGCACTAAGACTCATCACATGATTCTGAAAATAGAAGGTTCGCTGTTCTATCAGACCGGCTTGATGCTGCGGTCCTGCAGTTCTTAATTCGACGGTGGCGTGCGCAAGAACTGCGTCTTTCGCTTTGCGGCTCCACGAGAGCGCATCATCGACGTTTCCTCGCGCGGTTTCCAGTAGCGACAGAACATTGAACGATTTCGCCACGGAGGGATGGCTTGGTCCAAATGCAGCCTCTTCGATTGCAAGTGACCGTCTGTACAGCGGATCAGCTTGGGAGTATTTGCCCTCGACTTGGTAGATCAATGCTAAATTGTTCAGCGATGACGCCGCCTTCAAACTACGAGGGCCGAAGGTTTGCTCCACGATGGTTGACGCGCGCCCGACGTTCTCTCGAGCATCGCTGTATTTTCCTTGCTCTAAATATAAAAGGCCGAGATTGTTTAGCGCATCTGCCGTCGCCGGATGGCTTGTCCCGAGCGTCGCCTGTTGGATCGCAAGGCTCCGCTTGTAGAGCGCTTCGGCTTCAGTAAGATTGCCTAGTCTAGTGCATACCACCGCCAAACTGTTGAGACTAAACGCTACTGCTGGATGATTCTGACCAAGGGATTTTTCCCTTATGGCGAGTGCGCGGCGATCAAGTCCTTCCGCTTCCGTGAACCTACCTTGGATTTCGAGTGTCGCGGCAAGATTTTGAAGGCCCTCCGCGACATCGGGGTGATTGGCTCCAAGAGATCGTTCGTTGATTGTGACCGCCTGCTTTTGTAGCTCTTCGGCATCCTTGTACTTGCCTGTTTGGAGATACACGGATGCCAAATTGATAAGCATTGGCACAGTTTCGCGGTGATTGGCGCCAAGGACCTTGTCTTTGATTTCAATAGCCCGCTGGTAGAGATCTATGGCGTCCGCCAACTTGTCTGTTTTTTCATTTATACGGGCCAGGTTGTTAAGCGTGTTGGCGTAGTCTGTGTTGCCTGGGCCCAACGTCTTTTCATAGATTGGCAATGCGCGTCTGTAGAACTGCTCGGCCTCGCTATACTTACCTTGGGCCTCGCAAATGGTACCCAGATTATTTAGAACTTCGCCGACACCGGCGTGGCTGGCACCTAGCGCCTTTTCATAAATGGGCAAGATGCGCCGATAGACTTCCTCTGCCTTGTCATACTTGCCGAGCTTATCGTAACTCATCCCAACGTAAGTTAAGACAGCGCCATAAGCAGGGTGCTTGGTCCCAAGCCGCGATCTAACGGCGGCCTCAAGCTTCTCTGCTTCGACAAGAGCTTGCGCATAGTTTCCGCGATCAAAGTTATCGTTGAATCTCTTATACGCTGCGCTCTCGGCGGAGAGCGCAAAAAGTGGCGATTGCGTTAGCAACAACAACGTCGTTGCGAACGCGACAATGACTGCGGTTCGACCCATTGGATTCGTACAGTTGCAAAATGCCATTACTAGCTCCAACAAGTTTTCTGCGGGGCGCGGGCAATCCTAGTCTCCCACTGGGGGGCAAGTCCCGCGCAGCTACGCGGTTGGCCACGTCCATCTTCTCTATCATGGAAAAAGATCCGACGGTGGGGCGTGCCGATGCATCGCGACGCGCAATGCTGAAGTGCATGGACGACAGATCAAATTCTCGCAACGCTTATCCGACGTTGTGGGGTCCATTTGAAATTGTCGGCGAGGGGGCTCGCGCTCATGAGCCACAACCGTTGTTCGACGATAAGACGGTGTTCTCCTTCAAAAGACTCGTGGATGTTTTGACGTCGGAAGAATCGAAGGTTAGCGGCAGCGTACGCGTGAGCAGCTGCTGGTGTCGGTGGAGCGGCAGGACATACATAATCGCTTGCCACGTTGATCGACGTAGACGCAAAAATTAGTTCCATTCGGTTGACGCACGCAGGTCCAAGGGTTCGAAGCGCTTAAAGCGCTCGACGCGGTGCCGATCATCGAAAGAGCGACAAATGCGCCAACAACCGCTAACTCGAAGATTTTCATGGCCGTCCCCCTGAGACACGCCTTTGAAAGCGTGGATGCTCTATCTCGGATTCCCCAAAACTATCATTAGTCTCTACAAATAATTGCGTTTGTCCAGCTCTCTGCCGTCCACGGGCGCCGGCGCCTTCGTGTAGACCTTGGCCGGCAAATCGGCTGCCTGTGCGCCACTTGCAAGTCCGAAAAAGACCGCGCCGATCGTTAGCCCTGAAATTCGTTTCATTAACGCCCTCTCGCGCTGAAGCCTCTTGCGAAGGCGGACTCTTTGCCGCGAGCTTCGGCTAGGC
>NZ_JBFUES010001014.1:0-2620 GCF_056403875.1 Bradyrhizobium sp. P2_E8 | reverse complement strand
CCTCCGGATAGGGCACCGGCGCGTCCGAGATCCGCCACTCCACGGGCGTGCCCGCGGAAGCGGCAAACGACGTCAAATCGAGGTCTTGACGCTGGTCTTGGCGGGGGTTGTGAGGCGAATTAACCATTGGCTAACCATAACGTGGTGATGATTGCAGGCGCAAATGCTAGTCTCAAGTTGCGGCGGTCCTGACAGTGCCCACTCTCGATAAAGTCACCGTGGATCTCATGGTCGTCCTCGGGACGACCACCATGCCGATCCATCAGGTATTACGTCTTTCCCGCGGCGCCATCATCGAGCTGGACGCAACCGAGGCCGACGAGGTCAAGGTTTTGGCCAACAACCTGCCGGTCRCCTCCGGCGTCGTGCTGGTCGATCGCAACCGGATCGCGGTCGAGGTCAAGCAGATGCTGCCGCGCACGCCGGGCACGCGATAGCTGCCGGGGCACGCGTAGCGGCCCGGGCACACGGTAGCGGCCCTGGGCACGCGGTGGCGGCCTGGGCACCCGATAGGGCCGATCCGGGCAGGGAGAGATTTTCCTGCCAAGCTTGTGGAATTCAGGGCCTTTGCAGGCTTGTACCCCTCTGATGGATTTGTTAGATCGGCGCCGTTGATCCGGCCGGCCCTCAAGCCTCAGGCCGGCATCCCCAAAGCGCTCGTGGCGGAACTGGTAGACGCGCTGCCTTGAGGTGGCAGTGAGTAAAATCGTGGGGGTTCGAGTCCCTCCGAGCGCACCAAAAGCCGAATTTGGCTTTGAAATCCCTGAAGTTTTTCTGATGTAGGCCCGGGACTGGCACCACGCCGGCCCGTTTCCGTGCGTCGCTTGCGTCGGTCGAAGCCGTCGCGTGACCGGTCCGGTCGAACGCGGCGATCTTCCTCATGATTCCGCCGACGCCGTCGATCGATCCCGCGATTCGCCGACGTGATGGCGTGCGCTGGCGGCGCGGGGCTTCGTCCATCGCGGATGACCGCGGAACGATGGCTGTCGGACGCGCATTGCAGCCGATGAGCTCGCCGCGGAGATGCCGTCGCGCGGCCATGCGTTTGACGGTGGAGGACGATGAGGGACAGTGCGTCGGAAATTGCCGACATCCGGGATGCGGTTCACCTCTGCATCGACATGCAGAACATCTTCGCCCCCGGCGGTCTCTGGGCGACGCCCTGGATGGAACGGGTACTGCCGGCGATCGTCTCCATCGTTTCCCGCCGCCAGGCCAGAACGATCTTCACGCGCTTCATGACCCCTCAGCATCCGGACGATCGTCCCGGACAGTGGCGCAGCTATTTCCGTCACTGGAGCCAGGCGACCCGCAGGCACTTGCCGCCATCCGCGCTCGATCTCGTGCCGGCTCTGAGCCGGTTCGTTCCTCCAGCCGCTGTCATCGACAAGCCGGCCTATTCCGCGTTCAGCAATCCCGGCCTTGCGGGCCTGTTGCTCGAAAAGAGCGTCGGGACGGTGGTGATCACGGGGGCCGAGACGGACGTCTGCGTCCTCTCGACGGTCCTCAGCGCAGTCGATCTCGGCTTCAGGGTCGTCATCGTCGAGGACGCGCTGTGCAGCTCGTCCGATGTCGGGCACGATGCGCTGATGACCATGTATCGCACCCGCTTCCACGGCCAGGTCGATCTGGTGACCGCGGAAGAACTGGCGGAGTTCTGGCGGGAGTAGGGTGATGACCCGGCCCCTTCAGCCATATTCCTCGCCGATCCCGTATTCCTTGTAGATCTGAAGCGGATCCGACTCCGGAAACAGGCGGCACTTGGCCTGGGCGAGGTGCAGGCTCACCGCCGCGGGCTCCTTGCCGCTGGAGAGCATCTTGCGGATGTCGTCCATATGCGCGCTCGGCTGGTGCTTCGGCTCGAGCTGTTCCAGCGCGACCAGCGCGGTCGCGAGGGCCTCGGTCAGAACCCAGTCGTCGTGGCCCGTGATTCCCTTCTTCGGCATCGGCAGACCCCACGTGTGGCGGCAGCTCCAGTCTATCGCGACTTCCGCCAAATCGCCATTGAGCGTTGCGGACGCCCGCGTGYGGAACAGGCCGGCCGTCGTGGCCCGGCTTGCATTATGGCCGCGCGTGGCTAAAAGGCGGCGAGTTGTGGGCGGATAGTATCTTTGTTGAAACCAAGTAGGCGTAGACAGGCCTGCGCGGCATTCAGGCCGGCTGTCCCGGCCTGCGTCTCGTATCCCCGAATTCGCAACACGACCCGCTTGCACGTCTTCTCTGGGCTGGAGCCAGTATGGTCTTTCTAAGCTTCGTCTACCGCTTCGTGACCAACTTCGCGTTCATGGCGATGGTCTATTTCAGCCTCAACTTCCTGGAGAAATATCAAAACCGGGCGATCGTCGCGATCCTGGTGCTGGTCTATACCGGCATGCGCGCGGCCTCGACGCTGCGTGCGTTCTACTTCTTCCAGAAGATCGAGAAGCTGGAAGCCGAGACCAGGCGCCTTCAGGCCCCGATCAACGACGGCTCGGGCGGAACCTCGACGCGCAAGCAGATCGTGGTCGATGTTGCGCGGCTGCGCCGCGACGGCGAGCTCAAGTCCTATATGGACCTGTTCTTCCTGGCGCTGATCGTGCTGCTCTGCGTCGCCAACATCATGCGGCAGTAGAGCTTACTG
>NZ_JBFUES010001013.1:0-2621 GCF_056403875.1 Bradyrhizobium sp. P2_E8 | reverse complement strand
GGCCAGGACCAGCACGATCCCGAGCCCGAGCATCAAGTGAAACCTGATGGAGTCCCGCACGGTCCTCTTGGCCGCGGGCTTGCCGCCACCGATCGCCATCGTGCTCATGACTTGGCCACTCCGCCCTCACTGACGACCTTGATCGGTGCCGGCGGCGTCACGCGCGGCTGGAGCACCTGGGCGAGCACCTGCTCCTTCGGACCGAAGGCCTGCATGCGGCCGTCGCGCAGCACCAGGATCTGGTCGACCGCCTCGACGCCGATGGGCCGATGCGCCACCACGACGACGATGGCGCCACGCTCGCGGGCGGCGCGGATGGCGCGGGTCAGCGCCTCGTCGCCTTCGGTGTCGAGATTGGAGTTGGGCTCGTCGAGCACGATCAGGAACGGATTGCCGTAGAGCGCGCGCGCCAGCGCCACGCGCTGCGCCTGGCCTGCGGAGAGCGCGGCGCCCTGCTCGCCGACCTGCGTGTTGTAGCCCTCGCGCATCTTGATGATCATCTCGTGCACGCCGGCCTCCTTGGCCGCGGCGATGATGCCGTCGGAGGCGGCCTCGGGGTCGAAGCGGCTGATGTTCTGCGCGATGGTGCCGCCGAACAGTTCGACGTCCTGCGGTAGATAGCCGATGTGGCGACCGAGCATGTCGGAGGACCATTGGTCGAGCGCGGCGCCGTCGAGCCGCACCTTGCCGCGCACCGGCTGCCAGACGCCGACCAGCGCACGGATCAGCGAGGATTTGCCGGAGCCGCTCGGCCCGATCACGCCGAGGCCGTTGCCGGCGGCGAGCGCGAAGGTGATGTCCTGCACGATGAGGCGCTGGTCGCCCGGCGGCACCATGGCGACGCCCTCGACCGAGAGCCGGCTGATGGGCGCCTGCAACTGGGTCGGCATCGTCTGCGCCGGCATCTGCTCCAGCAGGCGGGTCAAGCGCTGCCAGCTCTGGCGTGCCGCGACGAAGGATTTCCAATGCGCGATGGCGAGATCGACCGGCGCCAGCGCGCGGGCCGACAGGATCGAGCCGGCGATGATGATGCCGGCGGTCGCCTCCTGGTGGATGACGAGATAGGCGCCGACCGCGAGCACGGCGGATTGCAGCATCATGCGCAGCACCTTGGCGATCGCGCCGAGGCCGCCGGCCACGTCGCTCGCACGCTGATTGCCGGCGAGATATTTTTCGTTGGCCTCGCTCCAGCGCTGGTTCATCCGGCTGGTCATGCCCATCGACACCATCACTTCGGCATTGCGACGGCTGGAGGCGGCGAGATCATTGCGCTGGGCCGCAAGCCCCATCGCCTCCTTCGCCGGCTGGCGGGACATGAACTCGGTGACCACCGTCAGCCCGACCAGGATGATGGCGCCGACCAGGGCGGTCACGCCGATCATGACGTGGAAGGCGAAGCAGATGGCGAGATAGAGCGGCAGCCAGGGCAGGTCGAAGAACGCGCTCGGTCCCATGCCGCCGAGGAAGGAGCGGACATTGTCGAGGTCGCGCAGCGGCTGGAGGCCCTCGTTGCGGTTACCGACCAGCAGCGGCAGGCGCACGACGGTGTCGAACACGCGCTTGTTCAGGGCTTCGTCGAGCGAGGTGCCGATCCGCCCCAGGATCCGGTTGCGGATCATGTCGAGCACGCCCTGCGCCATGTAGAGGAAGCTGGCAAGGACGATCAGGCCGACCAGAGTCGCAATGCTGCGGCTCGGCAGCACCCGGTCGTAGACCTCCAGCATGAAGATCGACCCGGTCAGATAGAGCAGGTTGATCATGCAGCTCATCAGGCCGACGCCGACGAACGCCGTGCGACAAGCGCGCAGCGCGTCAGCGAGCTCCGAACGGCGAACGCCAGGGACGGCTGCCATCAGTCTGGTCTCTTTCGGGTAAGGGGCAAAGCCCCTGATTTCAAAGGCAATTTCAGGAGTAATTGACCCGGATTAACATCGCGTTTTCGCCCCTTGTCCAACGCGGCTGAATCAACCCGATCCCCTGTGGGGGCACATCACCCCCTGATGGCCCGGCGCGCAAGTCCGGAATTTCACAGGCTTGCGGCTTTTTCTTGCAGACATGTCACCTCTCCCCGGGCGGGGAGAGGTCGAAAGTTGGGTCAACTGAACTCGGGGCGCCGCTAGAACCGGCCGCCGCCGCGCACCAGCCGCACCACGAGCAGCAGGATGATCGCGCCGATGGCGGAATAGACGATCTCCGACACGAGCCCGGTGCCGATGCGAATACCGAGCTTCGGAAACAGGAAGCTGGCCACAAACGCGCCGGCGATGCCGATCACGATGTCGCCGATGATGCCGAAACCGGCGCCCCGCACCACCTTGCCGGCCAGCCAGCCGGCGACCAGGCCGACGAACAGGATGACGAGCAGGCCTTCGTTGGAAATGTACATAAGTGAGGTCCCTCTCCGTGAACGGGACCATGGAACCGGAACCGGGATGAATGGGGTCTGAATGGTGGTCGCCGCGGCCGGGTTGCGCGTGCGGAAACAAAAATGTCGAAAACAACCCCATGCACAGTAGAACGGCTACTGGTCGAGCGCTCAGTGTGACCCACGGCAACTCGATGTTGGTGGAGAGGATTTTTGACGGAGCGAGCCTTTCGAAGTGAGGTGCGCAACGCTCTCT
>NZ_JBFUES010001012.1:0-2622 GCF_056403875.1 Bradyrhizobium sp. P2_E8 | reverse complement strand
AACCCACCCTATGAGGCCTCGCCTACCACCCCTCCAGCACGATCTTGCCGCGCGACTTGCCGCTCTCGAGCAGCGCGTGCGCGCGCTTGAGGTTGGCCGCGTTGATCGTGCCGAAGGTCTGGTCGAGCGTGGTGCGCAGCACGCCCTTGTCGATGAGATCGGCGACGTCATTGAGCAGATGATGCTGCGCGATCATGTCGGGCGTCTGGAACGAGGAGCGCGTGAACATCGATTCCCAGTGCACCGAGATCGCCTTGCCCTTGAACGTGCTCATGGTGAACTCGGGCGGATCGTCGATCAGGCCGAACCGGCCTTGCGGCGCCATCAACTCGGCGATCGCCTTGTAGTGCTGATCGGTGAAGGTGAGGCTCGCCACCAGCGCCACCGGCGGCAGCTTGAGCTTCTCGATCTGCTCCTTCATCGGCTTGCCATGGTCGATCACCGCATGCGCGCCGAGATCGAGGCACCATTTCTGCGACTCCGGCCGTGTCGCGGTCGCTAGCACCGTCAGCCCGGTGAGGCGATGGGCAAGCTGGATCAGGATCGAGCCGACGCCGCCGGCGCCGCCGGTGATCAGCAGCGTTCGAGGATCGACGCTCTTGCCCGGCACCGCGCCGAGCCGGTCGAACAGCAACTCCCACGCGGTGATGGAGGTGAGGGGGAGGGCGGCGGCTTGCGCAAACGAGAGCGACTTGGGCTTGTTGCCGACGATGCGCTCGTCGACCAGGTGGAATTCGGAGTTGGTGCCCGGACGCTGGATCGAACCCGCGTAGAACACCTCGTCGCCCGGCTTGAACAGCGTGACCTCGGGGCCGACGGCGTCGACCACGCCCGCTGCGTCATAACCCAAGATCTTCGTCTCGCCCTCGGGCGGCGCGGCCCGCTTGCGCACCTTGTAATCGACCGGATTGGCCGAGATCGCCTTCACGGCGACGCGGATGTCGCGTCCCTTTGGCTCGGGTTTTGCGGTCTCGAAATCGATCAACGCGTCCTGATCCTCGATCGGAAGCGACTTCTTGTAGCCGAYGGCCTTCATGGCTTGTCTCCATCAGATGGCGCGCAGCTTGTGATGTGCGCCCGGCCTGCTAACTGTCGCGCTGGCCCCGGTTTGGCAAGTACTGTAAATTCGGGGATATAGTCCCTGTTTGGATACTATTGGGAAAACACGCATGAAGCGGCGAGATTTTACCCGGCGTCCCGGCTGCTCGGTCGAGGCGACGCTGGACCTGATCGACGGCAAGTGGAAGGGCGTGATCCTCTACCACCTCCAGGACGGCACCCAGCGCTTCGGCGAACTACGCCGCCGGATGCCCGGGATCACCCAGCGCATGCTGACAAAACAGCTTCGCGCGCTGGAGGAGGACAATCTCGTCATCCGCAAGGTCTATGCCGAAGTGCCGCCGCGGGTGGAGTATTGCCTCTCCGAACTCGGCGAGAGCCTCAGGCCGGTGATCGATATCCTGAAGGCGTGGGGCGAGAGCCACCAGCAGCGGCTGTCCTGCGCGCCGGCGCCCGAGGCGGAACCGGTCAAGAAGCCGAAGCGAGCCGCGTAGGGAGAGGTTGGCCGCGAAGCTCTCGKTGTCGTCCCGGCGAAGGCCGGGACCCATAACCACAGAGGCTCGTTGTGACGCGAGCCGGCAACTCCGAGCCTTCGCCAAACTACTCCCTGTGGCTATGGGTCCCGGGTTCGCGCATTTGCGCGCCCCGGGACGACGAGTTCAGAACGCGAACTGCGTGCGCATCGCCACGGCGTCGAACTTCGAGCCGACATCGGCGGTCGAGACCGGCGAGGCCTGCCGCGACACCGTGCCATGCAGATAGTCGAGCATGAAGCGGACGTTGCCGTTGACGTACCAGTTGAGCGCCAGCGTGTAGACGGTCTGCCGTCCGCCGGCGATGCCCGCGGCGGATGCCAGCTGATTATTCAAATCCATAGTGGAATAGCGACCGGCGATCTCCCAGGCGCCCCAGCCACCGCCATCGAGCGAGAACGGATGATCGGGCTTGACGCCGCCATAGGCGGCGTTCGCTGGATTGTACTTGCGCGATTCCCCGGTCAAGACGTAGGCCGCTTCCGCGTAGCCGCCCTGGAATTTCAGGTTTGGCGCTCCGATTAACGGCACGCTGGTGTTCGCGTTGCGATCGATGTTGAACCAGTAGTATTCGCCCTGGAGGAACAGCGATCCATAGGTCGCGGCGGCTTCGACACCATAAACCTGGGCGCCCGAGACATTGGCAATCGCACCGGTCGAGATCAGCGTCGTGGGATCGATGCGCAGCTCGGGACGATCGCTGAGCGTGAGTGTTTGCGTGTTGGCGACCAGATTGCGCGGCGGCTGAATCRGCCACTGTGCGTCGCCTCCGAGATGCACCGAGTAGTCATTGCCGCTGACGATCTGGCCTGCAACGCGGGCCGTCGCGCCGTATTGCTCGCTGGTGCCGGGAGGTGAGACGCTGGACGCTGAGTGAATCGCACCCGTGGTCGGGCCAGTCACGTACGCGCCGGCCCAGAACACGTCGTTGTACCAGCGCGCGCCGACTGCAGAACGGAAGTCGCCGGCGGCGATGTTTTGCGCGATGACACCGACCGAAGCCCTTTCCATGAAAGGAAGATCGTTGGAG
>NZ_JBFUES010001011.1:0-2623 GCF_056403875.1 Bradyrhizobium sp. P2_E8 | reverse complement strand
GAATAGGCGTGGCCGAGATGCAGGAGGCCGTTCGGGCTCGGAGCAAATCGGAAAACGGGTGGCGACATATGGCAGGATCTCGTCATGGCCGGGCTTGACCCGGCCATCCATCTTCCATGACTCTGTTACGATCGGAAATGGATGCGCGGGTCCCGCCTGCGCCGAAGGTCTTCGAGGCTTCTCGGTATTGGGCCGGCGTAGCTCTAGCAGAGACGGCAAGCCCGCGCATGACGAGTTAGGCCACAATGACCATCCACCTCGAAACCCAGTCCGATCTCGAAGAGGCCGTCCAGGCGCTGGTGAAGCGCGATCCGCGGCTCAAGCCCGTGCTTGCGACTGCGGGCATGCCGGCCTTGCGGCGACGCGAGCCGGGTTTTACGGGGCTTGCGCATATCGTCTGCGGGCAGCAGCTCTCGACCGCGAGCGCCGCCGCGATCTGGGGACGGCTGTCGGACGCCTTCGATCCGTTCGATCATGAGGCGGTGGGCCGCGCGCGCACCGACCGGCTGGGACGGCTTGGCCTCTCCGCCGCCAAGATCAAGACGCTGAAACATCTTGCGCGCGAGATCACGGCAGAGCGGCTGAACCTCGACGTGCTCGCCGAAGAAGACGCGGACGCCGCGCATCACACGCTGATCTCGCTGCCCGGCATCGGGCCGTGGACGGCGGACGTCTATCTCCTGTTTTGCCTCGGCCATGGCGATGCCTGGCCGGCCGGCGACCTCGCGGTGCAGGAGGGCATCAAGATCGGTCTCGGCCTCCAGGCACGGCCGACGGAGAAGCAGATGGCGCCGCTCGCCGAACCCTGGCGTCCGCTGCGCGGTGCGGCGGCGCATCTGTGGTGGAGCTATTACCGCGCGGTGAAGAAGCGTGAGGGCGTCATCGCCGGCGAGGCGAACGCCGTTTTAAACAATGTTGCTGTTGCAAAGCGCCTAGGCGTGAAAGAGAAGATGCCGGCACGGAAAAAGCCGGGACCTTCACCATGACATCGACCGACTTCGTCGTTGCGCGCAACGATCTCGAGCAGTGCAAGCTGATCGAGACCGCCATTCCGGATGCAGCCGCACTGCCGGCGGATGCGCTGCTGGTGAAGGTCGAGCGCTTCGCGTTCACCGCCAACAACATCACCTATGCCGTGATGGGCGACGAGCTGAAATACTGGCAGATCTTTCCTGCACCGCAGCGCTTCGGCAACATCCCGGTGTGGGGTTTTGGCGAGGTGATCGCCTCGAAACATCCGAACATCCCGGCAGGCGAGCGCCTGTTCGGCTACTTCCCGATGGCGACGCATCTGGTCATCGAGGCCACCAACGTCAGCAAGCGCGGCCTGCGCGACGGTGCTTCGCATCGGCAGGGCGTGGCGCCGGTCTACAATGCCTATGCGCGCGTCACCGGCGATCCCGCCTACGCCGGCCGGCAGGGCGACTATCAGGCGCTGCTGCGGCCGCTGTTCATGCTGTCGTTCCTGGTCGACGATTTCCTGGTCGAGAACGATGATTTTGGCGCGCGGACCGTGCTGCTGTCGAGCGCCTCGAGCAAGACCGCGTTCGGCCTTGCGCATCTGTTGCACACGCGCGGCCGCAAGGTGATCGGCCTGACCTCAGGCGGGAATACCGGCTTCGTGACGTCGCTCGGATGTTACGACGAGGTCGTCACCTACGACCGCGTGACGTCCTTGCCATCGAATGCGCCGGTCGCCTTCGTCGACATGGCCGGCAACAGCGCCCTGCGCGCCGAACTGCACCGGCATTTTGGCGACCAGATGAAATGCTCGGTGCGCGTCGGATTGACGCATCGCGCCACCGACGCCGACGAAGGAGCCCTGCCCGGCGCAAAACCGCGCTGGTTCTTCGCGCCGGACCATATTCGCAAGCGGGCGAAGGATTGGGGTCCAGGCGGCATCGAGCAGCGCTTTGGCGCGGCATGGTCGGGCTTTGCGCCGCTGCTGGAGCGGAGCCTCTCCGTCGTCGAGGGCCGCGGGCCGGAGGCCGTGCGGCGAGTTTATCTCGACACGCTGACGGGGCGCATTCCGCCTGAGCAGGGCCACATGCTCTCGCTGCTCGGGTAAAGCGCTTTTGACATGGGCTGATCCAGTATAGCGTTCGACTTCTACTATTGGAGCATGATCTCTTCGGAAAACCGCTWCACGCTTTGCGCTACGCGGYCCTCCGGGTCCGGATCATGCTCCAGAGGAAACGCCGCGAAGACGGCCACGAGGTCGCGAATGCTGGACAGGACGAAGGATATTTCCGTCGCTGCGCAGGCCTGGCTCGATGAATTCGCGGGCGCGCTCGGCAAGCCAGAATCCGCCGCCGCGCTGGACCGCCTCTTCCTCGCCGAGAGCTTCTGGCGCGATGTGCTGGCGCTGAGCTGGAACTTGCAAACGCTGGCCGGCCGCAGCGCGATCGCGCAGGCCTTGGCCACGCTCGCGTCCAGAGCTGCGCCCGCCCATTTCAAGATCGCACCGAACCGTGCCCCACCGCGCTGGGTGACGCGCGCCGGCACCAGCAGCATCGAAGCCATCTTCAATTTCGAAACCGCGCTCGGCCGCGGCAGCGGCATCCTGCGGCTCGTGCCTGATAGCACCGACGGCGACCGGTTGAAGGCGTGGACGCTGCTGACC
>NZ_JBFUES010001010.1:0-2626 GCF_056403875.1 Bradyrhizobium sp. P2_E8 | reverse complement strand
CCCCGTGCATTACGACGTGGAGTATTGCCGCAGCCGCGGCATGCCGCATCTGCTCGCCCACGGCTTCCAGACCCTGATCCACACCGCGCCCGGCGCCGGCCTGTTTCCCTTCATGGTCGAAGAGTCCCTGGTCGGCTTCCTCGAGCAATCGAGCCGGTTCCTCAAGCCCGTGTTCGCCGACGACACCATCTATCCCGCGCTCGAGGTCACGGAGCTGATGCCGGGACGCTCGACCGGCGTGGTGACGCTCAAAAGCACCGTGTTCAACCAGCGCAAGGAGCTGGTGCTGGAGGGCACGCAGAAATTCCTGATCCGGCGCCGCCCCTGAAGTCGTGTTGGAAGTCGCCTTGGAAGTCACCTTGGGGTTAAGCAAGGGGCGAAATTCGCGGAATTTCGGCCGATTTGCGGGTAAGTCCGGGTTGCCGCGGGGGACCGGCTGGCCTACCTATGGCCCATGAAATTCCTCGACGAAGCAAAGGTCTATATCCGCTCCGGTGACGGTGGGAACGGCTGCGTGGCGTTCCGCCGCGAGAAGTTCATCGAATTCGGCGGCCCCTCCGGCGGCAATGGCGGTCGCGGCGGCAACGTCATCATCGAGGTCGCCGACGGGCTGAACACGCTGATCGACTACCGCTACCAGCAGCATTTCAAGGCCCAGAAGGGCGAGAATGGTGCAGGCTCGGACCGTCACGGCGCCAACGGCAAGAACATCGTGCTGAAGGTGCCGATGGGCACGCAGATCTTCGATGAGGACCGCGAGACGCTGATCCACGACTTCACCAATGTCGGCGAAAAATTCGTGCTCGCCGAGGGCGGCAATGGCGGCTTCGGCAACGCGCATTTCAAATCCTCGACCAACCGCGCGCCGCGCAACGCCAATCCCGGCCAGCCCGGCGAGGAGCGCTGGATCTGGCTGCGGCTGAAACTCATTGCCGACGCCGGCCTCGTCGGCCTGCCCAATGCCGGCAAGTCCACCTTCCTGTCCAAGGTCAGCGCGGCCAAGCCGAAGATCGCCGACTATCCCTTCACCACGCTGCATCCGCAGCTCGGCGTCGTGAATGCCGACGGCCGCGAATTCGTGCTGGCCGACATTCCAGGTCTCATCGAGGGCGCGCATGAAGGCGCGGGCCTCGGCGACCGCTTCCTTGGCCATGTCGAACGCTGCCGCGTGCTCTTGCATCTCGTCGATGCAACCTGCGAACACGCCGGCAAGGCGTACAAGACCGTGCGCACAGAGCTCAATGCCTATGGCGGGCTGCTCACCGACAAGATCGAGATCGTGGCACTGAACAAGATCGACGCGGTCGAGCCGGACGAGCTCAAGAAGCAGAAGGACCGGCTGAAGCGCGCCGCCAAGAAGACACCGCTGCTGCTCTCCGGCATCACCGGCGACGGCGTCAAGGAAGCGTTGCGCGCGCTTGTCGACGTGATCGGCGAGGCCCCGGTGTCGGCGAAGGCGAAGAGCGCCGCCGAAGCGGAGCCGTGGTCGGCCTAGACCGTCTCCTCGCGGTCGTCCCGGCCTAGTGCGCAATTGCGCACGGGGGGCCGGGACCCATACCCCCAGGAAGCAGTTTGACGAAGACTCGGAGTGGGAGTCTTCGCGCCACGAACATTCGTGGTTATGGGTCCCGGCCTTCGCCGGGATGACATAGGAATGTAGAGCGGCAGGTACCCGCATCACTGGCAGGTTGTCACCGGCGCTCTAATAGCGCAGCATCAAACAATTAAGAAACGGCAGGGATGACGCATGGCGCGCGCGAAGAACGTTCTCTGGATCATGTGCGACCAACTTCGCTATGATTATCTCGGCTGCACCGGCCATCCCACGCTGAAGACTCCCAACATCGACGCCATGGCGAAGCGCGGCGTGCTCTTCAGCAAGGCTTACGTGCAGTCGCCGATCTGCGGGCCCTCGCGAATGTCGTTCTACACCGGCCGCTACATGCGCTCGCACGGCTCGCACTGGAACGGCTGGCCGCTGCGCGTCGGCGAGCCCACGCTCGGCGATCACCTCAGGAAGATCGGCGTGCGCAACGTGCTGGTCGGCAAGACCCACATGGCGCCCGACCTCGAAGGCATGAAGGCGCTCGGCATCCCGCCGGAGTCGATGATCGGCGTGCATGTCGCCGAATGCGGTTTCGAGCCCTACGAGCGCGACGACGGCCTGCACCCGACGGGACGGCCGCGCCCGAAATACGATGAATATCTCCGCAAGCAGGGATTCGAAGCGACCAATCCGTGGGAGCATTGGGCCAATTCCGGCGCAGCGGAGGACGGCTCGTTGCAGAACGGCTGGCTGCTGGTGCACGCCGACAAGGCTGCGCGCGTGCCGGAGGAGCATTCCGAAACGCCCTACATGACGCGGCGCGCGATGGATTTCATCACCGAGGCCGAGACCGACGGCAAGCCGTGGTGCCTGCATCTGTCCTACATCAAGCCGCACTGGCCCTACATCGCGCCCGAACCCTATGCCAGCATGTACTCGACAGCGGACATGATCCCGGTGATCCGCTCCGAGCGCGAGCGCTCGAGCCCGCATCCGGTGTTCGGCGCCTATATGGACATGCGCTACTCCCGCAACATGGCGCGCGACGATGCGCGGGAGAAGGTGATCCCGACCTATATG
>NZ_JBFUES010001009.1:0-2626 GCF_056403875.1 Bradyrhizobium sp. P2_E8 | reverse complement strand
TCGCTTCATCGCGGAGATCGCCAAGCAGCGCGAGACGCTGCTGAAGCTGAAAGAGGAAATCCATGCCGCGGCCTCCGCCGAGGGCAAGAAGCTGATTGAGAATTTCGGCGCCGCCTACCTCCGGATGAATGCCGTTCAGGACGACGTCGTCAAGACCGCCAGGACCGACAGAACGAAGGCCGTCGAGCGCTCGTCGATTGAGGCTCGCAAGGCGGTCGGTGAGGCGATGGAAGCCGCCAGCGTCTACGTCACCAACGTCAAGAAGAACATGGCCGACCAGGTAGCCAAGGCGCACGAGGATGGCAACCGGGCTCACGTGCTGCTGATATCGGCCGTGGTGGCGTCGCTCGTCATCGGCATGATCGCCGCGATCTGGATTTCCATCAGCATTGCCCGCGGTCTCGGCCGTGCGGTCGGCCTCRCCGGTGCTGTGGCGGCCGGTGATCTCAGCCAGACGATCAACGTATCCAGCAACGATGAGATCGGCGATCTCATCAAATCGCTGAACCTGATGGTCGAAAAGCTCCGGCAAGTCGTCGAGGAGGCTCTCACCGCGGCAAGCAACGTCTCSGCCGGCAGCCAGGAGCTCTCCGCSAGCGCCGAGCAGCTYTCGCARGGCGCGACCGAGCAGGCCTCGTCMGCCGAGGAAGCCTCCTCCTCGATGGAGGARATGGCCTCGAACGTGAAGCAGAACGCCGACAACGCCAACCAGACCGAGAAGATYGCSGCGCAGTCSGCCAARGAYGCSGARKCCAGCGGCGCMGCCGTCGGWCGTGCSGTCAATGCGATGCAGACCATCGCYGAGAAGATCACGATCGTGCAGGAGATCGCMCGYCAGACYGAYCTGCTCGCGCTCAACGCSGCGGTCGAGGCSGCGCGSGCCGGCGARCACGGCAAGGGCTTTGCSGTSGTYGCKTCCGARGTMCGCAAGCTYGCCGAGCGCAGTCAGGCGGCCGCGGCCGAAATCGGCACGCTGTCCACGGAGACGGTGAAGGTCGCCCGGGAGGCCGGCGACATGCTGTCCAAGCTCGTGCCCGACATCAAGAAGACGGCTGAGCTGGTCCAGGAGATCACCGCCGCTTGCCGTGAACAGGACGTCGGCTCGGCCCAGATCAACCAGGCGATCCAGCAGCTCGACAAGGTCGGCCAGCAGAACGCCAGCGCGTCCGAGCAGGTGTCCTCGACCTCGGAGGAGCTCGCTTCGCAGGCCGAGCAGCTCCAGTCGACCATCTCCTTCTTCCGCATCGACCATGCCGGCCGCGGCGGGAGCGCGGCGCCGGCGCCGATCGATCGTGCCGTTACCCRGCTCCGCGCCAAGGCGGCGCACATGGCTGCGGCGGATCGCGGCGCGAAGAAGCCCGCGCCTGTCCGCAAACCGGCACGTGCGATGAAGGTCGCTGGCGGTGGCGGCTTCGCGTTCGACATGCACGACGGCGAAGACGACCGCGACGCCGAATTCCAACGCTGATCAAGCGGTCCGGCCTCCTGCCGGATCGTGCTCATTCGCAAACCCCGGGACCCCTGGACTGCAGCATGGCCGCAACCTCGCAATATCTGACGCTCGGACTCGCCGGCGAGACGTTCGGCATCAGTATCCGCAACGTCCGCGAAATTCTCGACATGCGTCCGATCTCGCGGCTGCCGCATGCGCCGAACTTCCTGCTCGGCATGATCGACGTGCGCGGCAGCGGCTATCCGATCGTGGACCTCCGGACCAAGCTCGGCCTGCCCAGCGTGGCGGCGACCGAGGCGACCCGCATCATCATCCTCGATGTGCCGATGAAGGACCGTCTCGTCGGCGTCGGCTTCGTCGCCGATTGCGTGTTCGAGGTCACCGACATCGACGAGCAGGCGATCGAGCCCATCCCCGAGGTCGGCGGCAAATGGCAGTCCGACTATGCCGCCGGCATCGGCCGCAAGGGCGAGAAATTTGTCGTGATCTTCGACCTCGCCAAGCTGATGGCGCATGACGAGATCCCGGAAGGGCGCGATGCGCCCCGCGCCGCCTGAGTTTGCAAGTGTAAGCATTGTCAAGCGTAAGCCCCCAATTCGAACCAACGAGATTGACATGAGATTCACCGTCAAAGCCAAGCTTGCCAGTGCCTTCGGCGTCGTCATCCTGCTCTCCATGATCGCCGGTGCGGTCGGCTACATGAAGCTGTCCGACATGGTCGGCACCACCGAGAGTCTGGTGAGTCGTGCGGGCCGTATGGAGAAGGCCTCCGAGCTCAAGGAAGGCATTCTCCTCCAGCTTCGCGCGGAAAAGAACTCGATCCTCTCGTCGGACGCCGAGTACGATCAGTTCGTGGCCGATCTCGCTAAGACCCGCGAACAGCTCGCCAAGTCCAGGGACGAGATCTATGCAGCCGCCAGCGAAAACGGCAAGAAGCTGATCGATGGCTTCTCCGTCGCCTATGGTAGGATGAACGCCTACCAGGACGAGACGGTCAAGCTCGCGAAGACCGACAAGGCGAAGGCGATGGACCGCTCAATGCATGACGGCCGCAAGGTGGTCGCCGATGCCCTGGATGCGGCCAATGCCTACATCAACAACGTCAAGAAGAACATGGCCGAGCAGGCCGAGCAGGCCAGACAGGACGGCTCGCGCGCCGAGATGCTGCTGATG
>NZ_JBFUES010001008.1:0-2630 GCF_056403875.1 Bradyrhizobium sp. P2_E8 | reverse complement strand
GTCTATAACCTCGTCACCCAGCAGCTCGGCGGACGGATGATGCTGGAATCCAAGCTGGGACAAGGCACCACTTTTCGCATTATCATGCCCCGGGTCGCCAAGGGCGGCGCGCAAAGCACAGAGACTGACGGGACTTCTCAATGGCCGAACAGGACGATGTCCTCCACCTGATCGACGACACCGGTACCGCGTCGGAGGACAYGGACGCCCGGAAGTGGAAGATCGCCGTCATCGACGACGATCCGGCCGTGCATGACGGCACCCGCTTCGCGCTGTCCGATTACAGCCTCAACGGCCAGGGCCTGGAGATCCTCTCCGCCTATTCCGCGGCCGAAGGTCGCAAGCTGATGGCCGCGCACAGCGACATCGCCGCCGTGCTGCTCGACGTCATCATGGAGACCGACGTCGCCGGCCTCGAGCTGGTCGAGTTCATCCGCAACGAGATCAGGAACGAGACCGTGCGCATCATCCTGCGCACCGGCCAGCCAGGCCAGGCGCCCGAGCGGCGCGTGATCGTGCAGTACGACATCAACGACTACAAGGCCAAGACCGAGCTTACCGCCGACAAGCTGTTCACCTCGCTGACCGCKGCGCTGCGCTCCTATCAGCAGCTCGAGCGCATGGTGCAGACGCGCCGCGGCCTCGAGATCATCATCGACGCGGCCTCGACGCTGTACGACTTCAAGTCGATGCAGCGGCTCGCCGAGGGCGTGCTGACCCAGCTCGCCTCCCTGCTCAATGTCGATTGCGCCGGCATACTGGTCCTGCGCGACAATGGCGGCATCGACCCCGAGCTCTCGGTGCTCGCCGGCAGCGGCTGCTACAGCCGCTTCATCGGCACCACGACGTCGAAGGCGCTCGACCCCGATCTGCGCGAGATGGTTGAGGCCGCCTTCCAGCGCCGCAAGAACGAATTCGCCGACCACCGTAGCGTGATCTACTTGCGCACCGGAAGCGGCCGCGAGGTCGTGGTGCTGCTCCAGGCCGAGCGCGAGCTGTCCGAGACCGACCGCTCGCTGGTCGAGATCTTCTCCAGCCGGCTCTCGATCGCCTTCGACAACGTCATCCTCTATCAGCAGCTCCAGGACGCCAACACGCAGCTGGAAGACCGCGTCGCCCAGCGCACCCGCGCCCTGATGCAGGCCAACCGCCGCCTCTCGGCGCAATGGCTGCGGCTGCAGCGCGCCAACGGCTTCAAGAACGAGATTCTGGGCACCGTCGCGCACGATCTGAAGAATCCGCTCGGCGTCATCCTCGGCCGCACCGAGATGCTGAAGGAGCTGATCTCGACCGGCGCCTCGTCCAGCGGCGTGGTCGCCCAGGTCGATCACATCCGCGACGCCACCAAGCGCCTGACCACGATGGTCGACCACCTGATCTCGGACGCGATGGCGGATGCCTTCGACATCACCATCCGCCGCGAGCCGGTCGACGTCGCGGCCCTGGTCAAGGAGGTCGCCGACGCCAACCAGCCGCTCGCCGTCAACAAGCAGCAGGCAATCAGCGTCGCCGCGCCGTCCAACATCGTCACCATGTGCGACACCGACCGCATCCGCGAGGCGATCGACAACCTCATCAGCAACGCCATCAAATACTCACCGATCGGCGGCAGGATCAGCGTGGCCGTCACCCATGAGGGGAGCGACACCATGGTCCGCGTCAGCGACGAGGGCGCCGGCCTGTCGCCGGAGGATCTCGGCCGCCTGTTCGGCCGGTTCCAGCGGCTGTCGGCAAAACCGACCGCCGGCGAGAGCTCGACGGGGCTTGGGCTTTCCATCGTCAAGCGTATTATCGACATGCATGGCGGCGAGGTGACCGCCGAAAGCGACGGCCCCGGCAAGGGCTCGACCTTCACCATCACCCTTCCTGCGACCGAACTGCCGTGACTTAGAGACAATGACACAAAGCCAGCACATCATGATCGTGGACGACGAGGCCCCGGCCCGGGAGATGGTCGGCGATTACCTCAAGATGCACGGCTTCACCGTGACGCTGTGCGACGGCGGCAAGTCGTTGCGCGCCGCGATCGACGGCGGCATGCCCGATCTCGTCGTGCTCGACCTCAACATGCCCGAGGAAGACGGCCTCTCGATCATCCGCGACCTCAAGAGCCGCATCAACGTGCCCGTGATCATGCTGACGGCGACCGCGAGCCCGATCGACCGCGTCGTCGGCCTCGAGCTCGGCGCCGACGATTACGTCGCCAAGCCCTGCGAGCTGCGCGAGCTGATGGCGCGCATCCGCTCGGTGCTGCGCAGAAGCGTGCCGGCCAAGGCCGCGGCGCCGGAAGCTGCGGCTGCGAAATCGGACAAGGACCAGCTCGTCCGCTTCGGCACCAAATGGCTCGACCTCGAAGCCCAGGCGCTGCGCGACGACGAGGGCAACGAGCATCCGCTGACCGCATCCGAGTTCGGGCTGCTCAAGGTGTTCGCGGCCAATCCGAAGCGCGTGCTGTCGCGCGAGCGTCTGCTCGAACTCGCCAATGCGCGCGACGCCGAGGCGTTCGACCGCGCCGTCGACCTGCGCATCATGCGCATCCGCCGCAAGATCGAGCCCGACCCGACAAAACCCGCCGTGATCCGCACCATCCGCGGCGGCGGCTATCTGTTCTCGCCGGCTGGCGAGAAGGC
>NZ_JBFUES010001007.1:0-2635 GCF_056403875.1 Bradyrhizobium sp. P2_E8 | reverse complement strand
GGTCAGCACCGTGCGCATCAACGCGACGCCGATCGCCTTGACGCCGGAATTGGCCATGCCGATCGAGATCTCGCCGGCGATGACGCGGGCGCCCTCGCGTACCTCGGTCTCGGCCTCCGCCATCGCGCGCAGGATGATCCGAGCGTGCTCATAGAGCCGCTCGCCGGCCGCCGTCGGTTCCATGCCGCGCGACTTGCGCTCGAACAGCGGCGTTGCGAACTCGGCCTCCAGGTTCGAGATATGGTGGCTGAGCGCGGACTGCGCGACGTTCACCTGGTCAGCCGCGCGCGACAGGTTCCGCTGCTCGTAGACGGCGATGAAATAGCGGAGCTGGCGCGAATCCATGGGCGATCAAGCGTTCTAGAAATGCGAAGGCACTCTTCGACAGATTATATTTTTCAGAAGGCTTGTGAAGGCCTAGTCTCCTGGGTGGACGAACAGGGAGTGACGCATGACTGAGGCTGGATTGCCGCTCGAAGGCGTGCGGGTCGTCGAGATGACCCACATGGTCATGGGCCCGACCTGCGGAATGATCCTCGCGCAACTCGGCGCCGAGGTGATCAAGGTCGAGCCGCCGTCCGGCGACAAGACCCGTTCTCTCGGCGGCATGGGGACGGCGTTCTTTCCGCTGTTCAACCGCGGCAAGCGCAGCGTCGTGCTGGACTTTGAGAAGCCCGGGGATCGCGACACCATGCACCGTCTGCTCGCGACGGCCGACGTGTTCCTGGAGAATTTTCGCGATGGCCAGCTGGAGAAGCAGGGGTTAGGTGCCGAGGAACTGCGCCGCCGGCATCCGCATCTGATCATCGCCGGCCACAAGGGCTTTCTGTCGGGTCCCTATGAGCATCGCCCCGCGCTCGACGAGGTCGTGCAGATGATGTCGGGGCTCGCTGCCATGACCGGCACCAGGGAGAAGCCGCAGCGCGTCGGGTCCTCCGCCAACGACATCATGGGCGGCATGTTCGGCGTGATCGCGATTCTCGCCGCGCTCTACCAGAAGCGCGGAGGCAAGCGCGACGGCGCCGACATCCGCATCGGCCTGTTCGAGAACTGCCTGTTCCTGRTCGCCCAGCACATGGTCGAATACGAGATGACCGGCAACAAGCCGCGCTCGATGCCCGAGCGCGAGCACGCCTGGCCGATCTACGATATTTTTGATGCCGCGGACGGCGAACGCATTTTCATCGGCGTCGTGACCGAGGGGCACTGGCAGAGCTTCTGCCGCGAGTTCGGCCTGACCGAGTTTCTCGAAGATTCCGCCTTGCGCACCACGACCGACCGTATCCTGGCGCGGCCGCGGATCATACCGCGCGTCGCCGATATCATCCGGCAGCGGAACGTGGCAGAGCTGTCGCAAAAGCTCGACGCGCTCAACATCTGCTTCTCGCCGATCAACCGGCCCGAGGATCTTCTCACCGATCCGCATGTGCTGCGACCTGGCGGCCTCGTCACCAACATCACTGCCGACGGCAAGCCGTTCCATGTGCCGGCTCTGCCGGTCGAGTGGAACGGCAGCCATCTCGGCGAGGGCCTGAAGGTCGCGCCGCTCGGCGCCGACACATTGGCCGTTCGTGCCGAGATCGACAAGGATGACATCGCGTCAAAAGCCGCTGGGAGGCGTGCATGAGCCGGATTGAGATGATTTATCCCTCGAATCGCGTCAGCCTGCGCGAGGTGGGCCTGCGCGACGGGCTCCAGCTCGTGAAGAAATTCCCGTCGACCGAGGCCAAGCAGCGCTGGGTGCGCGAGGAATATGCCGCTGGCGTCAGGCACTTCGAGGTCGGCTCGTTCCTGCCGGCCAAGACCTTCCCGCAATTCGTCGACGTTCGCGATGTCATCGGGGCGGTCGCGGGCCTGCCCGGTGCTCATGGCATCGCGCTCGCGCTCAACGAGCGCGGCGTCAATGAAGCCCTGGAATCCGGCGTCGGCGAGATCGCGTCGGTGGTCTCGGCCACGGAGGAGCACAGCCAGGCCAACGCCCACCGCTCGCGCGAATCCGCGATCGCCAATGTCAGGCGGCTCTGCGAGATGCGCGACGCCAGTTCCCACAAGCCGCTCGTGAATGCCGCGATCTCGATGGCGCTGGGCTGCTCGATCACCGGCGCGGTCGATCCGGCCGAGGTCTTGCGGCTGGTGGACAGATGCCTCGAGGCCGGCGTCGATTTCGTCGCGATCGCCGACACCGTCGGCTATGCCGGTCCGAAGCAGGTCGCCGAACTGTCGCGCGCCGCTGTGAAGCTCGCAGGGCAAAAGCCGATCTGCATCCACCTCCACGACACCCGCGGCATGGGGATCGCCAACGCCGCGGCGGCACTGGACGAAGGCGTCCGCATCCTCGATGGATCGCTCGGCGGCCTCGGCGGCTGCCCCTTCGCGCCCGGCGCAACCGGCAATGTCGTGTTCGAGGACCTCGTATTCCTGTGCGAGAGCAAGGGTTTTGCGACGGGGATCGACCTGGACAAGCTGATCGCGGTGCGCAGGATCTTGCGCGAGGAAATGCCGAACGAGGCGCTGTATGGCGGCGTCGCGCGCGCGGGATTGCCGTGCGGGAGTGCAGCGAAGGCGGCGTGAAGTGCTTCGCCTCTCCCCGCTTGCGGGGAGAGGCCGGATCGCATCGTCAGATGCGATCCGGGTG
>NZ_JBFUES010001006.1:0-2636 GCF_056403875.1 Bradyrhizobium sp. P2_E8 | reverse complement strand
CCCCGGGTCCCGGCCAGATCGTCTATTCCAACGGCTACGCCCTGCACGCGCTCGCCCGCCAGGAGGGCGCAGATACCATCGACCTCGGTATTGCCGCTGATACGCTGGAGGCCACCACCGCCGGCATCCGCCGGGCCCGCGGGAGCGGCGCCGATATCCTGATTACGACCGGCGGCGCTTCGGTCGGCGACCACGATCTGGTCCAGCAGGCGCTGAGGGACGAAGGCATCGCGATGGCGTTCTGGAAGATCGCGATGCGGCCGGGCAAGCCGATGATGCACGGCCGGTTAGGAGCGATGGGCGTGATCGGCCTGCCCGGCAATCCCGTGTCGTCCTATGTGTGCGCCTTCCTGTTCATGGTGCCGTTGATTCGCGCTCTGTCGGGCCGCGCGGTGATTCATCATCATCGCGAGCGCGCCGTGCTCGGCCGCGACGTCGGTGCCAATGACCAGCGCGAAGATTATCTGCGCGCACGCCTGGAGCGGCGCGACGACGGCACGCTTGTCGCACTTCCCGTCAATCATCAGGATTCCTCACTGCTTGCGAATCTCGCTGCGGCACAGGCACTTCTCGTGCGCGCGCCGTTCGCGCCCAAGGCCGAGGCCGGCACGCCCTGCGAGGTGCTGCGACTGCCCGCCTGAACCCGCAGGTCATGCGCGTTCCGCGAACTTTGTCGCGTTCACGGTAAATTAAGCAGTTGCGGAACACATATCGAACATATAGTGTCCGTTCATGATTTGTTTCGAGCATCTAGCGGCTCGCCGCTGAATTCACCGTCTCGGAATCGAACGACATCAACCGGGGGATTTGGTCGAGATGTTAACGCGCAAACAATACGAGCTTCTGCGATTCATCAGCGAGCGTCTGAAGGAAAGCGGCGTGCCGCCCTCCTTCGACGAGATGAAGGACGCGCTCGACCTGCGCTCGAAGTCAGGCATCCATCGCCTGATCACCGCACTGGAGGAGCGCGGCTTCATCCGGCGTCTGCCCAACCGGGCCCGCGCGATCGAGGTGATCAAGCTGCCCGAGCTCCAGGCCGCCGCCGGCAACCGGCGTGGCTTCACGCCGAGCGTCATCGAGGGCAATCTCGGCAAGGTGCGAGCGAGCTCCAGCGCGTCCGCGGACGAGGGCGAGCGCCCCGTCGCGGTGCCGGTGATGGGCCGCATCGCGGCCGGCACGCCGATCGAAGCGCTGCAGACCCGCAGCCACACCATCAGCGTACCGCCCGACATGCTCGGGTCGGGCGAACACTATGCGCTCGAAGTGCGCGGCGACTCGATGGTCGAAGCCGGCATCCTCGACGGCGACATGGCGCTGATCCAGCGCAACGAGAGCGCCGATACCGGGGACATCGTGGTGGCGCTGATCGACGACGAGGAAGCGACGCTGAAGCGCTTCCGCCGCCGCGGTGCCTCGATCGCGCTCGAGCCCGCCAATGCGGCCTATGAGGTCCGCATCCTGCCGCCCAACCGGGTGAAGATTCAGGGCAAGCTGATCGGCCTGTACCGCAAGTACTGAGCGCGCTCCGCCGGTTGGCGCCCCGCGCGTTGACAATTGGAGCGGACGATTGTCCGCTCCGGCTGGATAGTCTTTCTGGTTTTGCACAGATTATCCGGCCGCTCTCCGGCGGTACATCCTCGGCCACGCCGCACGAAGCCATCATCGCTTCGCGGCGCTGGAGATCGAGGAGACCATCATGCGCAAGATCGTTTTGAGCGCCGTCACGATGGCGCTGATCGCAGCATCAGCGTCGCAAGCCTTCGCCGCACAGTCACACCATGTCCGCAAGGCAGCGCAGACGACGACGAGCGAGCAATTGCGCAATGCCCGCAACGCCGTCGCGCAGCCGTCGCAACCCGCCTGGCAATATCCGGGCTGGTCGGCACCTGCTGGTCGCTGACGGGGACGCACGCCAAATGCACAGGAGCGGACTTTGTTCCTCATGCATTTGAAAAAGATATTGTGATGGCAGCCTGCGGACCCAAGCCGCAGATTTGCCTACAACCGAGAAGACGCTAACATGCTTCCACTCTGATAGGGGCTAGTGCCTCCGAAGGAGGCGCGGGTCGCTATCCCTGAATGAGGAGCACCCGATGTGTGACTACAGCCTGCATGCCGTCGCGACGCGTCCCGCAGAAGTCGGCGAGACGATCGTCACGACCACTTTCCGAGGCACCTCGACGCGCGGCTTCGCCTCTGAAGCCGACATGTCCGTCGCGGTCTGCCTGCTGCCCGGGACGGAGCTCGCCTTCGCCGACAACGTCCGCTACGACAATCGCTGGATCTGGACGCGCACCATCAACTCCCGCGTCGGCAAGTTCGGCAAGATCGATCCGCACATTCCCGATCGCCATCACGACGCGATCGAATTCCCCGACGGCAAATATGTACTGGTGACGCAGCTCGTCGAGGGCCAGCGCGCGACCGTGCTGCAGTTGCCAGTGACCCAGCCCGTCGGCGAGCGCGAGCACAAGCCGCAGGTCATCGCCGATGGTCGGCCGACCATCACCCGCCTGCCGATCGGCTGAGGCAGCTCCCCCGGCTCACGGGTCGGGGCCAGGATCGAAATCGCCATCGCCGGCCGTGGCCGGCGACGTGGTGCGGTTTGCGTCCCGAGAATGAATTCCGCCCATATC
>NZ_JBFUES010001005.1:0-2636 GCF_056403875.1 Bradyrhizobium sp. P2_E8 | reverse complement strand
CCTTGGAGCGTTGCAGCGCGTCCGGGACACGAAGAAAACTCGCACAACCCACAACAGAAAAAGGCCGCTCGGTTTCCCAAGCGGCCTTTCCTGTCTTACGGCGGCAGCACATTTCATCGGGCGATTTCGGACCTTCCAGACCGGGGGCCTATCTCCCGATCGAGTCCTGGTCGGCGGCCGCTGCATTTCGGGACAGTCGCGAGCTGTTGCCCGAACCGAACGCGATGGTCTCCCATCTCCGTAAGATGGGACCATTGAGCCGCATCGCCGGCGCGAACACAATGCCCACGCAGCCGGCGTCCCCGCTGTTCCCGTTGTCCACAGCGGGATGCGTCGGATGCGCCTGCATCCAATCCGACGATGACGATTCGGCGGAGGCTGGAAGCCTAGCCGGGGGTCCAGGGCTGATAGTCGCCRGTCGCCTTCGGCCGCTTGCCGCTGGCGAGCGTCGAGCCCGAGGGGCGGTAGGCGTTGGCGGTGCCCGTGAGATTCGGCTGGTGCGGCTTTTCCCACTCGCGCGGCTGGTAGTTCTCCTGCGTCGGCGGCACGTCGACGACGTGATGGATCCAGCCGTGCCAGGACGGCGGGATCCGGCTCGCTTCCGCATAGCCGTTATAGATCACCCAGCGCCGCTCGAAGCCGAGCGTCGGATCGATCGCCCCGCCGCGCGTGCGATAATAGAGATTGCCCTGCTCGTCCTGGCCGACCAGCTCGCCGTAGCGCTTGGTCCAGAGTTGGGTGCCAAACGTCTGGCCACTCCACCAGGTGAAGAACTTGAGGAAGAACTGTTTCATGCGGCAAGGGCCCTGCTTCGTCGGGTCCTGATGCCATCCGGACGGCGAAATGTCCAGTTCGGCAGGTGCGGCCTTGCCACGCGCAAATCCGTGACCCGCCGCAAATCGGACGCGATCCGTTCATGCCGGGTACAGCGGCCCGGTGAGACGCTGCCTTCACGCGCACACCCGCGTGATCCAGGAACCTCCCCCCTTTGAAGGGGTTTGCTCCCTGGAAAAGGAGTTTGACCATGAGCAGTCTGAGAGTCTTGAGCGCGGCGGCAGCATTGGCGCTGGTCCTTCCGTTGGCGACACCGAGCTTCGCGCAGGGCCATGGCGGCCGTGGCGGTGGCGGTGGCCCCCATATCGGCGGAGGCGGCGGTGCCCACATTGGCGGTGGCGGCGCCGCCCGAATGGGCGGTGGCAGCTTCAGCGCCGGTCCGCGGATCGGCGGTGGYGGCGGCAATTTCGCGGCTGGCGCAGCGGTGCGTCCCAGCTTTGCGGCTGGCGCAGCCGTGCGTCCCAGCATCGGCACCGCACCGTCGGTTGTCGGTGGCGGCGGCCGCAGCTTCGCAGCCGCCGGCAGCAACTGGCAGGGCGGTGGCGGCAATTGGAACGGCGGCTGGCGTCATCACCATCGCGGCGGGTTCTGGCCCGGTTTCGCGGCAGGTGCTGCGATCGGCGGCCTCGGCTCATACGCCTATTATGGCGGCGGGTATTACAACGATCCCTACTACTATGGCGACGACAGCTACTACGACGAGCCGTCAGTGGCGGTGGTTCCCGACAGCGGCGGCGATTCCGCAGGCTACTGTGCGCAGCGCTACCGCTCCTACGACCCGGCGTCGGGCACCTATCTCGGCTACGACGGCCTGCGTCATCCCTGCCCGTAACAACATCGACAATGCTTGAAGGAAACGGCGTCGCAGCGATGCGGCGCCGTTTTCGCGTGTGCTCCGCTTTCACCAGTTTCGCGTGCAGCCGCTTCCGTCCTTGCGAGATTATGTACAAGTCGATGCAAAGGGACCTTTATTCACCGCACCGTGCATATCTACCCTGATCCAATCCAAAATTGACCCGACCCACGATTCGCGGATATCACCAATGCGGGGACTTCGATCTACTGGGAAAGGTCATGCCGCGTATTCTCGTGGTAGATGACGATCCGATGGTCGGCGCGACCATCGAGGTCCTTCTCCAACGTCAGGGCTTCGACGTAACGCTGGCTGACGGCGGTGAAACGGGACTGGCTGCGCTGGAAGCGCAGACCTATCATGTGATGCTGGTCGACATCTTCATGCCGCATATGCGCGGCTTTGAATCCATCCGCATCTTTCACGAACGCGCGCCGGCGATCCCGCTGATCGCGATGTCCGGTTACGCCTTTGCATCGTCGGCCTCGCCCTCTCCCGATTTCCTCCGCATGGCGCTGGAGCTCGGCGCAACGCGTTGCCTGCGCAAGCCGTTCACGCCGGAAGCGCTGCTGACGACAATCCGGGAATGCCTCGCGGGCGAGAGCGCACAGCCGAAGGACAAGAAAGAAGCCCCTTGATCCCAACGCAGCGCGTCATTCTCGGTGCTGGACTTGCAATCCTCCTGATCATCACCGCCGCCTCGATCGGCCTCGACGTCAAGTCGCGGTCCGACACGGTGTGGGTCAGCCATGCCGTCCAGGTCCAGAAGAAGATCTCCGATCTGCGCGTCCTGTTGCGCCGGGCAGAGAGCGCCGCGCGCGGCTACGAGATCTATCGCAGCCCGGCCTTCAGCGACGAATTCCAGGCGGTGCATGCCCAGATCGCGCCGGCACTCGCCGACCTCAAGCGCGGCGTGCGCGACTACCCCGATCAGGTCGCGCTGCTGGAG
>NZ_JBFUES010001004.1:0-2639 GCF_056403875.1 Bradyrhizobium sp. P2_E8 | reverse complement strand
CAACCAGCTGCAATGGGCCGGCTATGGCGCAGCCATGGCCGGCTTCGGGCTGGTCCTGATCTGGCAAAGCAACCAATAGAAGAAATCAGGAAGTGAAAGCATGACATCCAGCCGGTTCGATCTGCGCGGCAAGGTCGCGATCGTCACAGGAGGCAATGGCGGCATCGGGCTCGGCCTGGCGCGCGGGCTCGCCGATGCCGGCGCCAATATCGCCGTTGTCGGACGCAACGAAACCAAGTCGGCCGCTGCAATCGCCGATCTCGGACAGCGCGGCGTGAAGGCGATCGCCGTCACCACCGACGTGACCGACCAGGCGGCGGTCGCAGCCATGATCGACCGCGTCGTCAAGGAGTTCGGCCGCATCGACATCCTCATCAACAATGCCGGCATGAGCATCCGCAAGCCGCCGCACGAGCTCGAGCTCGACGAGTGGAACAAGGTGATCGACACCAACCTCACCAGCGCCTTCGTGTGCTCGAAGCTGGCCTATCCGGCGCTGAAGGCGTCCGGCAACGGCAAGGTGATCAACATCGGCTCGATGATGTCGATCTTCGGCGCCAGCTTCGCGACGGCCTACGCGGCGAGCAAGGGCGGCATCGTGCAGTACACGCGCGCCTGCGCCAATGCCTGGGCGCCCGACAACATCCAGGTCAACGCCATCCTGCCCGGCTGGATCGACACCGACCTCACCCGCGGCGCGCGGCAGCAGGTGTCGGGACTGCACGAGCGAGTGCTGGCGCGCACGCCCGCGGGGCGCTGGGGCGACATCGACGACTTCGCCGGCATCGCGGTGTTCCTGTCCTCGCCCGCCTCGAACTTCGTCACGGGCACCGCGATCCCCGTCGACGGCGGATTCTCGGTCATGGCCTGAGACGCGCGCTCGCTGCACGCAAAAAAAGAAGCCCCGGCGATGCCGGGGCTTTGAATTTGTCGGTGATCGTCTTTTTGCTGCTTGGTCGTTCGTTGCTCAGTAGCGCGCGATGACCGGCGCGTCGAACTTGTAGCTCGCGCGCACGACGGCCCACTGGATGTCGCGCGGCTTGGCATCGAAGGTGTAGTTGCCCGAGGTGCCGCCGAGCTGATAGGTCTGGCTGCCGAAGGCCGCGTAGTTGTATTCGAGGCCGACGATCCAGTTGCGGGTGACGCCGTATTCCCAGCCGGCGCCGACGGTCCAGCCGTTGTGCCAATGGGTCTGACCGCCGGAGCCCGTGGACGGGTTCGCAACGTTGTCGACCACCGAGAGACGGTTGTTCACGCCGGCATAGCCGCCCTTGAAGTAGAACAGGTTGTTCTGCACGGCAAAGCCCGCACGACCGACGACGGTGGCGAGCACGTTGGCGCGCCAGCTGAATTGATCGTCGAGGCCGACACCAAACACGATGTTCGTGAACGAGCCCTTGTTGTCGAGGCCGGAGATCGTGCCTTCCATGCCGAACACGTAGTTGTTGGCCTGCCAGTTGTAGCCGATCTGGGCGCCGCCCATGACGCCCGAGTTGCGCTGACGGAAGCCTTGGCCCGGCGAAAGATCCGCGAACGGCGCACCGTTCCCGGTGTTGATGAACTGCTCGTTGGTCCATGCGCCACCGACGTGGCCGCCGACATAGAAACCGGTCCAGTTGAACAGCGGCTCGGCATAGGCCGGCGCCTTCGTGTAACGCGCACCGAGATCGGCGGCGGACGCAGCGCCGGTCGAAACCAGAGCGGTCGTGCAGGCGAAGGCGGCAATCAATTTATTACGCATGGTACACCCCGTGTCCTTTGATGGGCGCAAGCTCACACGCAGGTCTTACTCAAATTTGAACCAACAGAGTTAAGATGCCGGATTGTCAGGTTGCTGTCCGTGAATCCGTTTGCGCTGTTGCACGCCCGCAACGCGCCGCGCGCGATTTAACACGACGTTATCCCTACCGAATTGCGCGCTACGATGCCGGCGCGGCCTTCGACTGCACGTGCTCGGGCCGCACGCCGAGCGCGAGCAGGCGCGCCGGAATGCCCTGGAGCCATGGCAGCGCGGTGATCAGGCGCACGATCAGCGGCACCTTCAGTGGCCGGTCGCCGCCCTGCAGGGCGCCGCTGATGATGTTGTTCTGCACGGTCACCTGCATGGCTTGCGTCATCTTCACCGGGAACTCGCGCCGGCGGCGCACGGCGTCGAGCTCATCCTCGGACGGGCAGCCGTGCTGAAGCTTGTCCGCGAGCAGGTTGGCGGTCGCGACCGCATCCTGCACGGCGAGATTGACGCCGACGCCGCCGACCGGCGACATCGCATGCGCGGCGTCGCCAATGAGAAGCAGGCCCGGCCGCGTCCAGCGCGCCAGGCGGTTGATCGCGACGGTGAGCAGCTTGACGTCGTCGAAGCTCTTCACGTCGGCAATGCCGCTTCTGAGGATCGGCGCCATCCGCACGACGTCGTCGAGCAGCGCCTGCAGTCCCCTCGCCTTCACCGCATCGTGCTGCCCCTTGGCGATGACATAGGCGCATTGCCAGTAGTCGCCGCGGTCGAAGGTGATCATCATCTTGCCGGGCTCGACGCGCGCGAACACATTTTCCGTCTCGTCCGCCTTGCGGCCGGCGCGGAACCACAGCACGTCCATCGGTGCGCCGATTTCCTGGACCTCGAAACCGGCGCGCTCGCGCAC
>NZ_JBFUES010001003.1:0-2639 GCF_056403875.1 Bradyrhizobium sp. P2_E8 | reverse complement strand
TCTTGCGGGCCGCGCGGGTCTCGCTGCGGGCCTGGTCTGTGGCGCTGCGATGTATGCATGTTTGACGCTGTTCCATCCGTTCGTCGGGCTCGTTCCCGGCTTCCTGCTGTTCGGGATGGTGCTTGCGCCCGGCTCCGGCATCGCCAATGCGCTGAGCACGCCGGCGCTTCAGTTCCTGGGCAAGATCAGCTACAGCCTCTATCTCGTCCATCCGTTCGTGCTGTTTCCGCTGCAGGTGATCGGCCTGAAGCTGGTCGCGCTCGGCTTCGATCGCTGGCTGTTGTGGGCCGCTTTCATCGTTTTGGGCCTGATCTCTGCCCTCATCGCGAGCGCGGTGAGTTACGAGCTCATCGAAGTGCGGCTGCGGCGGGCACTGAATTCGTTTCGGCGTATTCTGTTTCCATCGCGCGCGGAAATCGGGAGCCCAGCCACGTGAGCGACATTGCGACACCGACTGGCTCGATGCGTGGACGGATCGGGAGAGGGGCCGCGTGGACGGCCGGCGGCCAGATGATTCGCACCGGAACCTCCATCGCGCAGGTGCTGGTGCTTTCGCACATGCTGCGGCCTTCGGACTTCGGCGTGGTGGCGATGTGCGCGCCTATTCTGGCGTTCATCACGCTGTTTCAGGATCTCGGGCTCAGCCAGGCGGCGATCCAGAAGGAGAAGATAACCCACGACGACGTGAACTTCCTGTTTTGGGTCAACGTCGGGGTATGCCTGCTGCTTGCGCTGGTTCTCGTCGGGTCCTCGCCGTTGGTAGCCGCGTTCTACGGCGATCAGCGCGTCATGGCCCTGATGGCGGCAATGAGCAGTACCGTGTTTCTTGCCGGCCTGACGGCGCAGCATTCGGCAATGCTTGGCAGGAAAATGCAGTTCAACCGCCTGGCCGCTATCGGCTCGGCGGGTGGGGTGATCGGGCTGGTCGTGTCGATCGGCGCCGCGCTCTGCGATTGGAGTTATTGGGCGCTGTTCGCGGGCACTTTCGCAACCTCGGTTTCGACGACGATTGGCACCTGGCTTGCCTCGGAGTGGCGGCCAAGCCGACCGAAGTCGAACGCCAACGCGAAGGAACTGCTTCGTTTCGGCGCGGGATTGACTGGATTCAATCTGGTCAATTTCTTCGCTCGCAATCTCGACAGCATCCTGATCGGCCGCTTCTGGGGCAGCAACGAGCTCGGCTACTATGACCGCGCGAACCGGTTGCTGCTGTTCCCGATGAGCCAGGTGATGAATCCCATGTCGCAGGTCATGGTGCCGGCTCTGTCGCGAATGACGGATCATCCGTCCCGCTACCGCAACGCCTTTCTGAAGTCGCTGTCGGCGGTCCTCCTCGTCATCCTGCCCGGTGTTGCCTTCGCGACCGCGACGGCCGATTACCTGATTCCACTTCTGCTCGGTCCGCAATGGACTGAAACCGCGGAGATATTCCGCGCGCTTGGCTTCGTCAGCCTTCTTCAATCGGTCAACAATCCGGCCGGCTGGCTGTTTGTCAGCCAGGGGCGGACCGGAGAATTCCTGCGATGGGGCATCGCCGGCTCGGTGCTGGTCGTGCTCGGGTTCGTCATCGGACTCAAGTTCGGGGCGGTCGGAATGGCGATCGCCTATGCGATCGCCGAATACATCAAGACCCCGTTGCTGTGGATGTATATCGGCAGGAAAGGTCCGGTCAGGACCAATGACGTCCTGACGTCGATTGGGCCATTTCTGCTGGCGGCGCATGGCGCGCTGCTCGCCGCCTGGCTTACTCACAAATACGTCGTGGCCGGAACTCTTGTGAACCTCATCATCAGCGCGATGGCCTGCGTGGCGGCCTATCTGATCCTCGTGCTGGTCTTCCGTAACAGCAGGCGGCTGGTTTTCGAATTGCTCGCAATCGCCAGGTCGCAGCTCGGTTTCGCCCCGGCGACCTAGTTTGCGATCGCCTCATCCTCTGCAAGGAGCAAAGTGGTGCACTACAGATCGGTAGCCGACCTCAACGACACGATCATGCAGAACTTCCATCGTCTGCCGCGCGACATCGACCTCGTCGTCGGGATACCGCGGAGCGGGATGCTCGCGGCGACGATGATAAGCCTCGTCGCGAATATTCCGATGACCGATCTCGATCGCTTCATTGAAGGCAAGACCCTCACCTCGGGCGTCACGAAGCGATGGGCGGGGCTGGACAAGGATGCTTCGCAGGTTCGCCGCGTCCTGGTGGTCGATGACAGCATCGACACCGGCCGGGCGATGCAGACCGCGCGCGAGCGGATCGCCGCCGCCGGCATTGCCAATGTGTCCGTCATGTTCGCCGCGATCTACGGCCTGACGGAGAACCAGGCCGGAGTCGACTTCACTTTCGAAACCGTGCCGCAACCGAGAATCTTCCAGTGGAACATTCTCCATCACGGCATGCTCGAAAAGGCATGTGTCGACATCGACGGCGTGCTGTGCCTCGATCCGACCGCCGAACAGAATGACGACGGCGTCGCCTATCAGAAATTCCTCTCGGAAGCCGTGCCGTTGCTGCGGATCACGCGGAAGATCGGTTATCTCGTGACCAGCCGGCTGGAAAAGTATCGTTCCCATACGGTCGAGTGGCTCGCGCGCACGGGAATTCAGTACAATCAGCTGATCATGCTGGATCTGCCATCGGC
>NZ_JBFUES010001002.1:0-2649 GCF_056403875.1 Bradyrhizobium sp. P2_E8 | reverse complement strand
GTGCAGGCCTTGTTCACGAGCGGCGAGCTGACCGCCGGCCACGCCCGGGCGCTGATCGGCGTGCCCGATCCGCTCGCATCAGCCAGGCGCATCGTCGCGGAAGGCCTCAACGTCCGTCAGGCCGAGGCGCTCGCGCATGAAGAGGGCGTGCCGGAGCGCAAGCCGCAGAAGGCGCGCAGCACCGGGGGCAAGGAAAAGGACCCAGACACGATCGACCTCGAAAAGCGCGTCAGCGACGCGCTCGGTCTCAAGGTCACCGTCAATCACCGCGACCCCGGCGGCTCGGTCCAGATCAACTACCGCAACCTCGATCAGCTCGACGAGGTGATGAAGCGGCTGGCCAAGGGCGCGCTGTAGTCTTCGCTGTTATTCCGGGCTCGCGACGCGAGACCCGGAATCTCGCGCAGCATGTGCAATCCATCTCCCTCACCCTGAGGAGCCGCGAAGCGGCGTCTCGAAGGGCGAGGGCCCGGGCTTTCATCCTTCGAGACGCGCGCAAGAGCGCGCTCCTCACAGGATGAGGACCATGCACTTTCCTCGCAATGACGTTGAGAGAGTGCGGGCCTAGCCGCGCCGCTTCGCGTTCGCGGCGATCGCCATCAGCGTGCGCTGGGCGATGGCGGCGGCGAGGGTGGATTGCTTGCGGGTGTCGAGCGCGGCGGTCGCGAGCTGCTCGATGATGGCGGCGAGCCGCGCCACGCTGAAATTGCGCAGCGCCGTTTCGACCATAGGCTTTCGTGAAAAATGCAACCGTGGAAAGCCGCCGTCGAGCACGGCAGAGGCCGGCGTGCCGTCGGCGATCGCAAGCGCGGATTTGTGCAGCCACGCGGCCTGGCGCTGCGCGGCCGAGATGATCACGCCGGGATAGGTGCCGGCGATCATGGCTTTGGCGAACTCGGTCTCGACGATGTCGGGCCGGCCGGCGAACGCGCCGTCGACGATCGGATCGAGCTTCAATTCGGAAGCATCGGCGACCACCGCCATCACGTCTTCCAGCGTGATCTCGCCTTTGCCATGTGCATAGAGCGTCAGCTTGCGCAGCTCGTTGCGCGAGGCCTGGCGGTCGCCGCCGAGGAACGACATCAGCGCTGCGCGGGCATCCTGCGCGATGCGCAAATTCGCGATGCGGAGCTCGTCGTCCATCAGCTTGGCGAGGTCGCGCTCGGTGTCGGGATAGCAGCCGATCGCAACGGCCGTCTTGGCGCGCTCGCAAACCTTGCGCAGCGGCGACTCCGGCCGCAGCTCGCCGGCCTCGATCACGATACGGCAATCCTTCACGCTCATCTCGGCCAGCGTGTCGATGCCGCTGGCAAAGCTGCGCGAGCCGGCGCGCACGCGGATGGCGCGGCGGCCGCCGAACAGC
Source organism: Bradyrhizobium sp. P2_E8 (assembly GCF_056403875.1). Classification (NCBI taxonomy): domain Bacteria; kingdom Pseudomonadati; phylum Pseudomonadota; class Alphaproteobacteria; order Hyphomicrobiales; family Nitrobacteraceae; genus Bradyrhizobium; species Bradyrhizobium sp. P2_E8. The sequence goes on along the minus strand of NZ_JBFUES010001002.1, from coordinate 1,286 downwards.
GGCACCGTCATGGCTTCGTCGACGAGACGCGACGGCTCGGCGGAGAGCTCGTCGCCGTCGAGCTTCACCAGCGAGAACGGATCGTTGGGATCGTCGACGGCGGAGGCGATCAGCGCATCGGCGCGTTCACGCACGAGGCCAGCGTCGGGACCGTAGAGCAGGATGATCGGCCGGCCCGCATCGGGGCGGGCGAGGAAGGCGTCGATCTCTTTTCCGCGCAGCGCGACCATCGGGCCTAAATGTCATTCCGGGGCGCCTCGTCAGAGGCGAACTACGGTGCGCAATTGCGCAGCGGAGAATCCGGAGATTGGGGATCGAGATTCCGGGTTCATGCTTCGCATGCCCCGGAATGACGGAACTGAATCAGGTGCCCGCAGTGAAGAATGCGGCGAGCCGGGTATTGATGTTCTCGGCGATCTCGTTGGCGGCACGATCCTCCGCATCGCGCACCGCGCGGTTCCGGGAGAAGCGCTGATAGGAGCCGGGCATGTCATAGGACACGCGCGAGAACGTGGTGCCGGTCATCACCGACTTGCCGGTCGCGACCTCGATCAGGTTGTACTGGCAGTCGATGCCGTAGTTTTCGCTGCTCGGAAGCCCGGTATTGGGATCGACGATCAGGGACGACCGGCTCGAGGCGAAACGGATATCAAGGCGGTGGGTCGGCGGCATTCCCGTTGCCGTGCCGTAGAGCTTGAAGGCGAGGGCATTGCGGACTTCGACGCCGACACGGGCCTCGCGCGAGGCGTTGATCTTGTTGATCGGCGGGAGTTCGACCCCCATCAGCTTCTCGCGCAGCCCGGGGGTGCCGTCGGTACGCTCAGCATACATCGGCTGGAAGCAGCCGGCTGTCAGCGCCGCCAGAGCGGCCACCGCCAGCAAGCGGGCTGCGATACGGATCCTAGCCGACAACATTCACGATCCTCTTGGGGACGATGATCACCTTGCGGACGGGCTTGCCGTCCAGGGCCAGTTTTACCGCATCGAGGGCCAAAACGGCAGCCTCGATTTCCGGATTCTGGGCCGCTGTTGCAACTGTGACCTCACCCCGCTTCTTGCCGTTGACCTGCACCACCAGGGTCACGCTGTCTTCAACCAGCAAATCRCGTTCGATTTGCGGCCAATTGGCCTCCGAAACCAGCCCCGTCTGGCCCAGCACCTGCCAGCACTCCTCGGCCAGATGCGGCATCATCGGGGAGAACAGCTGAACCAGGATCTGGCTGGCTTCCCGGATCGACCAGGCGAGGTCAGCCGCCGGCTGGCCGGGGCGCTGGAGTACCTCGGAC
>NZ_JBFUES010001001.1:0-2652 GCF_056403875.1 Bradyrhizobium sp. P2_E8 | reverse complement strand
GTTCCGATCACTCGCGTCCTATTCCCTGCCCGGCGACCTCATGGCGGGGCTGACGCTGGCGGCGATCGCGATTCCCGAGCAGATGGCCACCGCGCGGCTCGGCGGCTTCGCGCCGCAGATCGGCTTCTTCGCCTTCATGGCGGGCTCGCTCGGCTTTGCGCTGCTCGGCGGCAACCGTTTCCTGTCCTGCGGCGCGGACTCGACGATCACGCCGATCTTCGCCGGCGGGCTTGCGGCACTGGCCGCCACCGGGTCGCCGGACTATCAGGGGCTTGCGATTGCACTGGCGCTGATGGTCGGCGCCATGATGCTCGCGGGCGGCGCCTTCCGTCTCGGCGGCATCGCGAACCTGTTGTCGGTGCCGGTCATGGTCGGCTTCCTCGCCGGCATCTCCGTCCACATCATCGTGTCGCAACTGCCGGGCGTGCTCGGGCTTGAATCGCCGAGCGGGCCGATGCTCGATCGCATTGGCGTGCTCGCTGGCCAGCTCGGCCGCACCAATCCCTTCACGCTGTGCATCGGCTTGGGCGTGCTGGCCCTGGTCTTCGTCTCCGAGAAGGTCAGCGCGAAAATTCCGGGCGCACTGATCGGGCTGGTCGCCGCGACACTGGCCACAATCGCGCTCGGCCTCGAGAGCAAGGGCGTCAACGTCGTAGGCAGCGTGCCGGGCACGCTGCCGCGACCGACCCTGCCCGAGCTTGCGCCGGAGCTGTGGGTGCGTCTCGTCCCGCTCGCCTTCGTGATCACGGTCGTGGTGATGGTGCAGACCGCCGCGACCACGCGGTCGTTCCCGTCCGATCCCGACAAGCCCGCCGACGTCGACCGCGATTTCCTCGGCGCCGGCGCCGGCAGCGTGCTGTCCGGCCTGTTCGGCGCCTTTCCCGTCAATGCCAGCCCGCCGCGGACGGGCATCGTCGCGGAGACCGGCGGACAATCGCAGCTCGCGGGCCTTGCCGCCGGGACAATCGTGCTGGCGCTGCTCGCGTTCGGCACGGGACTGTTGCAGCACGTTCCGGACGCGGCGCTCGGCGGCATCCTGCTGTTCGTCGCGCTGCGCATCGTCCGCGTGAAGCAGATCGTCACGATCTACCGCCAATCCCCAAGCGAGTTCCTGCTGATCGTCGCCACCGCCGCACTGATCATCGTGCTGCCGATCCAGCAGGGCGCATTCCTCGGCATCGTGCTGTCGCTGCTGCACGGCATCTGGAGCACCACACGCGCCAGGCTGGTCGAGTTCGAGCGCGTGCCCGGCACGACAATCTGGTGGCCGGCGCATCCGCACATCACAGGCGAGCGCATCGCAGGCGTCGCCGTGATCGGGCTCCAGGCGCCGCTGTCCTTCCTCAACGCGCCGGGCTTTCGCAGCGACGTGACCAAGGTGCTCGGCGCGGCGACGCCGCAACTGCTGGTGCTGGAGGCGAGCGGCATGGTCGAGATCGACTTCACCGCCGCACAGATTTTGCTCGAATTGTTCAAGGCGTGCAGTGAACAGGGCGTCACGGTCGCGCTGGCGCGGCTGGAATCGGTGCGCGCCCAGGACGCGTTCGAACGCTTCAGATTGTTCGACGCCCTGCCCCGCGAGCATGTCTTCCACAGCGTGGACGAGGCGGTGCGCAAGCTGGCGAAATAGCGGCGTTCACTGCACCAGCGTGGGGTGATCCCGCTGTATCGTTTCGCGGATCCAGCTGGCGTGGATCGCGCGGAACAGGATCTGCGCCGTCTTGAGATCGTTCGCCTTCATGCAGAGATCGACGATGCGATGGACCGCGTCATCGCGCATCAATCCATCCGAGATCTTCATCGCGATTTCCATCGCGACCTTGGCCGCGCGCTCGTAACGTTCGCTCTCGCGCTTGTCGTTGCGCGCGGAACCTGCCGCGCTCGCGGCCGCGGCGTCACAAATGGCGCGGATACGCGCGGCGGCTTCGATGTCGCCGAGCGGCCCTTCGATCGTCTCGTCCCATATGTCCGCCAACTTCTGCCTCGCGAACCACTTCATCGCCCCACCACCTGCGGTCTTCCAGCCGCCGTATTACCGCTCTTCAGGCTCGTTCAGCGTAGAGAGGCCTGTYGAGATCGGCGAGGCGATTTTCCACCTCGCGTCCTGGCTCGATACGCATTCAGGACGTCCGACGTGGTCCGATGGCCTCGAACTGTGCCTTCTGCTCGTCAGTCAGCGTCCCGTAGAAATCCTCCAGCGCTGCGCGAACCGACTTGACGCCGTCGAGCATCAGGTCGAGCCGCTTGCGGACCGCGGCCATTCGCGCCGGCGGCGTCATCACGTCGTTGGGCTCGCAGGCCGCCTTGAGCGATGCGCTGACCCTGGCGCTGGTATCCTGGAGCACCTGTAGCGCCGCGCGCTGCGTGTCGTTGGGGCGCAGCCGCGCCTCGATGTCGGCGCCGGGCCAATCGAGCAAGGCAGGCGCACCGCAATTCTGGACCAGCGATCCCCCGGTGTTGTTCGAAGCTGTCGTACGACGCTGGTCCTCGGCCAGTGCATTGAAGCGCGCCTTCTGCTCGTCCGTGAGCGAGCCGTAGAATTTATCCAGGGCGGGCTGAACGAGGTCGACGGCTTTCGCCATCGCCTCGATGCGCTGCTGCATCGCCGTCAGCCGACCGGGCGCCGTCGCGGCGACCTGCACCGGGCAGGAC
>NZ_JBFUES010001000.1:0-2658 GCF_056403875.1 Bradyrhizobium sp. P2_E8 | reverse complement strand
CTGCCGTGGTCGTCAGTACGTCGTCGTGTTGGGCAGGCAAGGCGGCCGCTTGTAGGGCGCCGTGGCATACGCGCCCTCCGCCGGAGCCCTGACGCAGTAGTCGGCCGTCGCCTCGGTTGTCGCGCGCGGTGGGGCGACGTGGCGCGCGGATGCGGCCTGGGTTTGGGTGACGGCGGCGGCGATCAGGGCGGCCGCAACAAGGGTCAGTCGGGTCATTGGCTTTCTCCGGGTGACAAACGGAAGTCGAGCTGTTTCGGCTTCCACTGTGCAAGACCCGAAAGCTAGCAGAGATATTTCATCACGCGCCTTCAACGGAACGCGACTGCGCTTCAACCAAACGCGACCCGCATTTGAACACGCGCTATCCCAGTTGAAACACCGCCACCTTCTGCTCGTAGCCGCGCACCTCGACTTCGCCGAGCGCGACGGCATCGTTGCCGTCATCGCCGAGCGCCTCGCGCACGGACGCCGAGATCAGGAGCTGCGAGCCGAACTCCTTGTTCAGCGCCTCCAGCCGCGAGGCGAAGTTCACGGTGTCGCCGATCACGGTGTATTCCTTGCGCCGGGGCGAGCCGATATTGCCGGCGACGACCTCGCCGAAATGGATGCCGATGCCGATCCGCAGCGGCCAGCTTGTCTGCGCGTTGATGTGGTCCATCGCGGTCAGCATCTCGCGGCCTGCGGCGACCGCGCGGTGCGCAGCGTCGGAGGCCTCCAGCGGCGCGCCGAACAGCGCGAGGAAGCCGTCGCCGAGAAACTTGTTCACGATGCCGCCTTGGCGATCGAGGATGTCGACGAGCACGGCAAAGGCGCCGTCGAGCCGGTCGACCACCTCCTGCGGGGTGCGCGACTGCGCCCCGGCGGTGAAGCCGCGGAAATCGACGAACATCACGGCGACGCGGCGGAGGTCGCGGGCGGCGCTCGTCCCCTCCGMCATCAGCCGCTCCACCACCTGTGGCGAGACATGCTGGCCGAACAGGTTCGTCACCCGGTCGCGCGCGGTGGCAGCCGCGATGCTCGCGGCAAATTGCCGGCGGAGCTGCGCGCCGACGGAGCCGGCGAGCACGCCGCAGACCAGAATGACCGTGCTGCGCACGGCGTGGAAGTAGATCAGGGGTTCACCGGCCTCGCTGGCCGAATTGAAATACAGCGCGACGGCCAGGAGTTCGGCTGCGGCCACAAATCCCGTGAAGGTGGACAGCCAGAAATCGAGCCGCAGCGTCGAAAGAATGACGAAGATGAAATAGACCAGGGGCAGCACGAAACCAAGCGCCTGGCTCGCACCCATGCTGCGGATCTGCAGGATCAGGATGATCGTCGGCAGCGACGTTTCGATAAAGGCGCCGATATAGCGCCTGATCACCGGCAGGTCGCGATCGAGCTTGAGGTTTCGCCTGATCTGGCTGTGGACCCAGGCCTCGAAGAGGATGAAGCCTCCCAAGAGGATGTATTCGCGGACGAGGCCCTCGGTCCCGCGCCAGACCCGGTTCACCAGAGCGGGGTCGATCAGGAAGGTTGAGGTGAGGAACAAGATCATGACGCAGCCGGTGATGATCAGTGTCCGCACCCGCAACAGCTCGGTGCGCAGCACTTCCCGCGTCAACTCGCGCTCGAAATCCTCCGACAAGGCGGCGTGCTGCCGCGCCATCCTGCTCGCAAACCTGACCATCCCATCCCCCCAGTCATTCCGGGGCGCGCGCAGCGTGAACCCGGAATCTCGAGATTCCGGGTTCGCACTTCGTGCGCCCCGGAATGACATCAAGGGACAGTTTGCCTCAATCCAGCGTGCGGCGGAAGCGCGTCACGGCGATGGTCATGGCGATCAGCATCAGGACCGCCAGCGCCAGCGCGTCATAGCGCAAATTCTCCATGGTCGCGCCCTTCAGCATGATGGCGCGGACGATGCGCAAATAATGGGTCAGCGGCAGGCCCTCGCCGACATATTGCGCCCAGGCCGGCATGCCGGCGAACGGGAACATGAAGCCGGAGAGCAGAATGCTCGGCAGGAAGAACATCATCGACATCTGCATCGCCTGGAGCTGGTTCTGCACGACGGTCGAGATCGTGTAGCCGATCGACAGGTTGGTGGTGATGAAAAGCGTCGAGAGCAGCGCCAGCAGGAACAGATTGCCGAACACGGGCACGCCGAACAGGCCGACGCCGATGCTGATGATCAGGAAGGCCTGGACGAAGCCGACCAGCACGTAAGGGATGATCTTGCCGAACATCACCTCGACCGGCTTGATCGGCATCGATAACAGGCTCTCCATGGTGCCGCGCTCGACCTCGCGCGTGACGGAGAGCGCGGTGAAGATCAGCATGGTCATGGTGAGGATGGTGCCGACGAGACCCGGCACGATGTTGAGGCTTGACGCTGCGGCCGGATTGTAGCGCGCATGCGCGCGGATCTCGAACGGCATCTCCGGGGGATCGCCGATATAGAGATCATGCTTGAGCGCGGTCTGCACGACCATGCCGAGCGAGCCGATCGCCGAGCTCGCCGCAACGGGATCGGTGGCATCGGCCGCGACCAGCAGCGCCGGCCTGTCGCCGCGCCGCACCGCGCGCTCGAAGCCGCGTSGAATCTCGACGCCGAACAGGACCTTGCCAGATTTCAGCAGATTGTCGAAATCCTCGACGTCGTGCACCTCGTAGAGG
>NZ_JBFUES010000999.1:0-2663 GCF_056403875.1 Bradyrhizobium sp. P2_E8 | reverse complement strand
GCCACCCACAACGCGCCGCGCGGGTTGACGCTCGCCCACAAGCTCGCGGGCGACGGCGTGCTGTGCTCGGTCGCGACCAACAACGTGCTCAATCCCTTCACGCCGTTCGGCGACGCCTCGCTGCTGCGGATGGCGAATTTCTACGCCAACGTCGCCCATGCCTCCGYGAGCGACTTCGACATTTGCCTCGATCTCGTGACCGAACTGCCGGCACAGCTGATGAACCTCGGCGATTACGGCATCAAGGTCGGTAATCCCGCCGATCTCATCGTGCTCGATACGCAAGACAGCCGCTTCGCCATCGCCGAGTTGCCCGATGTCATGATGGGCTTCAAGGCTGGCCGGCAAACTTTTGCGCGGCAACGGCCCACGCTGTTTCCACCACGGAGCTGAGCGGCGCCAAATCGTCCAACGGAGGAACCGGATGGCCTTCGACACACTCTTCCTCAACGCACGCTTCGACGGCGGCGCCCGACATCACATCGCGGTCAAGGATGGCCGTATCGCCGCGATCACGTCGGTTGACCAGCCACCCGCCGGTGCCGAGACGATCGATCTCAAGGATGCCCTCGTCGTTCCCGGCTTTGTCGAGGGTCACATCCATCTCGACACAAGTTTCTATGGCGACGCCTGGCGTCCGCACAAGCCATGCACCGACGGGTTCAACGTGCATGAACGCGTCGCCTTCCAGACCGAGAATATGGCCGAGGCCGCGCCGATGGACGTGCGGGCGCGCAACCAGCTCGATCTCTGTATCGGGCACGGCACGACGCAGATGCGCAGCCATGTCATGGTGGACGGCTCGGTCGGCCTGAAATCGCTCGAGACGATCCTGCGCGTGCGCGAGGAGTACAAGGGCCTGATCGACATCCAGCTCGTCGCCTTTCCCCAGAGCGGAATCCTGTCGAGCCCGGGCACGCCGCAGCTGCTCGACGAGGCCATCCGCCTTGGCGCCAACGTCGTCGGCGGGCTCGATCCCGCAAGCTTCGATCGCGACGTCGAAGGGCATCTCGACGTCGTGTTCGGCGTCGCCAATAGGCACGGCGTCGATGTCGACATCCATCTGCACGACATGGGCACATTGGGCGCCTTCGAGATCGAGCAGATCGCGGCGCGCACGCGCGCGCTCGGCATGGAGGGACGCGTCGCCGTCAGTCACGCCTACGGGCTCGGCGACATCTCGCCAGATTACCTCAAGAAGATCGCCGATGTTCTCGCCCGCTCCGGCGTCGCGATCATGACCAACGCGCCGGGCGCGCGGCCGTTTCCGCCGATCCTCGCCTTGCGCAACGCCGGCGTAACCGTCTTCAGCGGCAACGACAACATTCGCGATTCCTGGTGGCCCTATGGCGACGGCGACATGCTGCGCCGGGCCACGACGCTCGGCTACCGCTCCGGCTTCAACATCGACGAGCAACTGCGCGCCGCATTCGACGTCGTCACCGCATCGGGCGCAAAGGCACTCCGGCTCGAAGGCTACGGGCTGCGAATCGGCGCGAAGGCCGATTTCGTGGCGCTGAATGCGGAACACGTTCCCGAGGCCGTCGTCGCGGTGCCGCAAGGGCGCTCCGTCTACAAGGACGGCAGGCTCGTCGCCGCGAACGGCAGGATGGTAGGGAAATCCGGCTGACGACCGGCCGCTTTCCGTTCGATGTTACCGCCAAGCTTTCCCAAATTCCGAATACGGTAGAATCCCGGATAGTAGATTCTCTCCGATTCCCGATAGGTGCGCGCATTGCAAGTCCCGCGGTGCCGGTCATAGTAGGGCCTGCACTGAAGTCTGCATTCTACGGGGAAGCATGGACATGTTCAGCGCATTCAGCAGCCATTCCGTTCGAGCGAGAACACCCAGCGAGATCGCCGTGAAGCGGCTCGACGGCATCGGGCACGTCCTGTCGGACCTCGCTCTCGCTGATGTCCAGACTGAGGATGACCTGACACGTGCGCTCATGACGCTCGACACCGCCGACAAGTGCATTCGGGCGATCCGCGCAGAATTCCGGACTGAACCTGCGAGCGACCGGCTGGTCCGCAAGGCCGAAAGCCTGATGGAATTGATCGAACGCGCCCGCGACGAACTCACGGCCTGTCGCGCGGCAGTGTCCTGAGCCGGCGTCGCCTTACTTCGTACGATTGATCTTCGCCAGGATCCGGTCGGCCTCGATGCGCCAGTCGGCGCTGCGGGCAAACTCCCCGGTGCCCCTGATGCCGAACAACCCTTCATCGGCGAGATCGGCGACCCAGGCCTGCCGCTCGGCAGTGCCCTGCGCCGACCACGGGGTCAGCCCCGCCTCGCGCACCGTCTCGGCGACCTCGCGCACCTCCTCCGCACGGCGGCGGCCGTGCTCGATCACGCGCTGGAAGAAATAGGCCCCCTGCTTCTCCCAATTGATCGCGGGAAAGGTTTCCGCAAGCGAGGCCAGCACGGCATCCTCCACGCCATAGGCGCGCGCGGTGGTGAAACTCTCGATGACCATGGCCTCGAGGCCCTTGATCATGATGCTGCGGCACATCTTCACCGCGGAGGACACACCGAGCTTGTCGCTGGCGACCTTCGCGGCAAAGCCGATCGCGTTCAGCAGCGGCTCCAGCTCCTTCGCGCCGGGCCCTCCGAGCAGCAGCGGCACCTTGATGCGATACGGCGGCACCGAGGTCATCACGGC
>NZ_JBFUES010000998.1:0-2666 GCF_056403875.1 Bradyrhizobium sp. P2_E8 | reverse complement strand
GGCCACGGTCGCGCAATACGCCAAGGACGTCACCACGTTCCTGATGTGGACCGCCGAGCCGCACATGGAAGCGCGCAAGCGCCTCGGCTTCCAGGTGTTCGTCTTCCTGATTATCTTCGCGGGCCTGATGTACTTCACCAAGAAGAAGGTCTGGGCCGACTCCCACTGAGCGGCGCGAGGCGAGATTGAAAAGGCCCCCGCAAGGGGGCTTTTTTGTTGGCCTCGTGTCCCGGGCGCGCGAAGCGCGAGCCGGGACCCAGAATGCGCGTGGCTGGGCCCCGGATCAGCAGCGCATCACGCCGCAAAGGGCGGCGCGCTGCGCAGCATCCGGGGCACGAGAGTTTGTTCGTGCGGCGATTGCGCCGCGCGCCCCCAGCGGCCAAAATACCGCCAACCGCTCCCCCAGAAACTCATCGGAGGACACCATGGGAACCACCATCACCTTCAAGCGTCCCGACGGCAAGGATGCCTCGGGCTATCTCGCCAATGCCGCGCGCGGCAACGCGCCGGGCGTGGTCGTGATCCAGGAATGGTGGGGCCYCTCTGACCAGATCAGGGGCCTGTGCGACCGCTTTGCGCTGGCCGGTTTCGATGCGCTCGCGCCCGATCTCTACAAGGGCAAGGTGGTGCCGTATCACGACACGGATGCGGCCGGCAAAGAGATGAACTCGCTCGACTTCATGGACGCCACCACGCAGACGGTGCGCGGCGCCACGCAATATCTGTCGCGCAACGGCGCCAAGGTCGGGCTGACCGGCTTCTGCCTCGGCGGCGCCGTCACCATCATCGGCGCGGTGCACGTGCCAGAGCTCGCCGCCGGCGTCGTGTTCTACGGCATTCCGCCGGAGCAGGCCGCCAAGCCCGCCGACGTCAAGATCCCGCTCCAGGCCCATTTCGCCAACAAGGACGATTGGTGCACGCCGGAATTGGTGAGTGGTTTCGAAAAAGCCATGAAGGCCGCCGGCAAGTCGCTCGAGCTGTTCCGCTATGACGCCGAGCACGCCTTCGTCAACGAGCAGCGCCAGGCCGTGCATGACCGCGAAGCCGCCGAGCTCGCCTGGGGCAGGGCGACGGAGTTTTTCAGGAAGCATCTGGGGTAGGGGACTGCGCGGCGCGCGTGGGTCATCAACGCTCTTGCGGCGCGCTATTGAATGAGCCTGATGCAATCATAGGCTGTAGGCAGGTGGCGTGTCGCCATGGCGCCGCGGCGCTCAATGCGCTTGACACTCGTTTCTATGAGGCACAGCGGCTTCAGCCGATGACGCCACTCGCGGCCCGATGGATCGCGAACTGGCCCGAATTGCGCGCCGTAGCAAAGGAGCAATACGCCTCCGAAATCGAGCGGCTTGCGCAACTTAACCCCTATCTGTCGCAGCGACGCATCTGGCGGGGCGTTCGCAAGATCGGCTTCCAGATGACCGCCCGTTGCAAATCACGGTCGCTGCGGCATGCGGGGCGGTGGCGCCCGAGCCGGAAATCAAGCTCGCGGTCCGTCCGGGCAGCCATATGGACGTGGAGGGGCAGGAATGTCTGGCCTTCGTCGTTCTCACCGACAAGGGATCGCGGATTTGCGTCTTTGAAGATACGGGTGGACGACTTTACGAATTCGGCGAGTCCAGACCAATATCAGGGCTCGCACAAATGACACCGGGGACCTTGAAGAATTTCCTGCCGCCGCCCGTGGGTATGCGGCTATCCGCCGTGGGGGCTGACACGATCAAGAGCTTCACAAGAATTGCCGAGCAGAATCTGGCGGCCGAGGCCATCGATTTGCTGCTGCGAAAGTCGGATCTGGATCCAGCTGCGATGATCACGGCCGTCAGAGCCGGCGATGGATCGGCGACATGGTACGCGGTCACTCGAGAGGCCCGCATCGTGGTCGCAACCTTCGGCGACCGTGCTGACGTCGTCGGCTCTGACGGCAAAGCCGAGCTCACGGTGACGCGAGCCGAAATTGAGCGCCATGCCGCGGAAGCGGCGGTGGGGCGCGACAGCCTGGAGATCCGGGCCTAAGCTGCAACACTTTCCGCCCCATTTTGGTGATCGAGGCCGCCGGTGCCACCCTTGACGCCGCCCCCGGGCCATGGTGAGTATCCGCCCATGAGCACCGCCGTCCGCCCAGCCCGTCTTTGGTGGCGCACCTCCTAAGAGGTGGCCGGAGCGATTTCTTTTCCCAAAATCGTCGAAGGTCGCCCACGCAGTGCGGCGGCCTGATCGTTTGTCCTGTGTGGCGTTCCCTCGGCAAGTCTCGTAAGAGGACCACATGAACAGGACAGTCTTTGCCCTCCCGGCCAGAAGCGATTACGTGACCCGCGCAGGTCTCGCGATCACGCGCGTGGCGGAGCAGTTTACCGGCGGCGCCAACCGGCTCGACGATCTCGTCAGCCTGCTCGATCGCCGCCGCGGCGTGGTGCTGTCGTCGGGCACGACCGTGCCCGGCCGCTACGAGAGCTTCGACCTCGGCTTCTCCGATCCGCCGCTCAAGCTCGAAACCACAGGCGTCAATTTCAAGCTGGAAGCACTGAACGAACGCGGCCAGGTGCTGATCGCCTTCCTCGCGGACGTCCTGCGCGAGCCCTGCGTGGTGATCTCCGAGACAACCGCTTCGCGCCTTGCCGGCCACATCATTCGCGGCGATGCGCCGGTCGAGGAAGACCAGCGCACCC
>NZ_JBFUES010000997.1:0-2668 GCF_056403875.1 Bradyrhizobium sp. P2_E8 | reverse complement strand
CCTACATGAAGGAGCGCAAGGCGTTTGGAAAACGCCTCGACGAATTCCAGGCGCTGCAATTCCGCCTTGCCGACATGGCGATCGAGCTCGAGGCCGCGCGCACCTTCCTGTGGCGGGCCGCAGCGGCGCTCGACCGCAAGGACCCCGACGCCACCATGCTGTGTGCGATGGCCAAGCGCTTCGGCACCGATGTCGGCTTCGAGGTCGCCAACCAGGCGCTTCAGCTCCATGGCGGCTACGGCTATCTCAGCGAATACGGCATCGAGAAGATCGTGCGCGATCTGCGCGTGCACCAGATTCTCGAAGGCACCAATGAAATCATGCGGCTCATCGTGGCGCGCAAACTGATCGAGGGCGCGCGATGAATGCAGCGGAAGAGGGCGATCTGGTCGCCCGCGTCGAGGGCGCGGTCGGCGTGATCAGGCTCAACCGTCCCAAGGCCATCAATGCTGTCACCCTCGAGATGTTTCGCGACATCGAGACCGCGCTCGACCGTTTCGAGGCCGATCCGGCCGTCGCCGTGATCCTGCTGGAGGGCGCCGGCGAGCGCGGCCTCTGCGCCGGCGGCGACATCCGCGCGCTCTGGGAGAGCTCGAAGGTCCATGGCGATCTCGGCAAGATCCTGTGGCGCGAGGAATACATCCTCAACGCCCGGATCAAGAAGTTCCCAAAGCCCTATGTCGCCTTCATGGACGGCATCGTGATGGGCGGCGGCGTCGGGCTCTCCGCGCATGCGAGTCATCGCGTCGTCACTGACCGCACCAAGCTCGCAATGCCCGAGGTCGGGCTTGGTTTCTTCCCCGATGTCGGCGGCACTTATTTGTTGTCGCGCTCGCCGGGTGAGATCGGCACCTATTTCGGCCTGACCGGCCAGACCATGAACGGGCCGGACGCGATCCACGCGAAGTTCGCCGATTGGGTGGTGCCGGCAGTGAAACTCCCGCAGCTGCGCGAGGCCCTGACGAAACTGCGCTCCGGTGCGACCGCGGCCGAGGTCGGCAAGCTCATCAACGGCTTTGCGACCGGCGAGACCGCAGGACCGGTGGCGGCGAAGGAGCCGATGATCGATGCGCTGTTTGGTTTCGATCGCATGGAGGACATCGTCGCCGCCCTCAAGCGTGACGGTTCCGAATTCGCTCTGGCCACGCTGAAGACGCTCGGCGAGAAATCGCCGCGCGGCATGGTGGTGACGCTGAAGCTGTTGCGGCTGGCCCGCGCCGCGTCGAGCCTGGAAGAATGTCTGGTGCGCGAATATCGCGCCGCGCTGGAAGTGTTCCGCAGCGATGATTTCCGCGAGGGCGTGCGCGCCGCCGTGATCGACAAGGACCGCAACCCCACCTGGTCGCCGCCGCGGATCGAGGACGTGACGCCGGAGATGCTCGCGCCGTATCTCGCCGAGATCGGCGCCGACGAATTGAAGTTCAACTAATCAACGAAACGTTCAGCGGAGGAAACGAAGATGGCCACGATCGCATTCATCGGTCTCGGCAACATGGGCGGCCCGATGGCCGCCAATCTGGTCAAGGCCGGCCACAAGGTCGTCGCGTTCGACCTCGTCGAGGCCTCGCGCGCGCAAGCCAGGGCTGACGGCGCCGGCATCGCCGACAGCGCGCCGGGCGCGGTGAAGGGCGCCGATGTCGTCGTCACCATGCTGCCGGCCGGCAAGCACGTGCTCGGCGTCTGGAACGAGGTCGTCCCCGTCATGGCCAAGGGCGCGCTGATCATCGACAGCTCCACCATCGACGTCGAGAGCGCGCGGCAGGCCCACGCGCTGGCCGCCAAGAACGGCGTGCTGTCGGTGGACGCGCCGGTCTCCGGCGGGACCGGCGGCGCCAAGGGCGCGACGCTCACCTTCATGTGCGGCGGCGACGACAAGGCGTTTGCGGCGGCGAAGCCCGTGCTGGAAAACATGGGCAAGAAGATCGTGCATTGCGGCGGCGCCGGCGCCGGCCAGGCGGCCAAGATCTGCAACAACATGATCCTCGGCATTTCCATGATCGCGGTGAGCGAGGCGTTTGCGTTGGCGGAGAAGCTCGGGCTCTCGCATCAGGCGCTGTTCGACGTTGCCTCGACCTCGTCGGGCCAGTGCTGGTCGCTGACGACCTATTGCCCGGTGCCGGGTCCGGTGCCGACCTCGCCGGCGAACAACGATTACAAGCCCGGCTTTGCCTCGGCGCTGATGGTGAAGGACCTGACCTTGGCGCAGGACGCGGCCAAGGCCGCGGGCGCGGCCACGCCGCTCGGCCAGCATGCGCAGGAGATCTATCAGGCCTTCGATAGAGCGGGCCAGGGCGGGGTGGATTTTTCCGGAATTATCAAGCACGTTCGCAGCCTCGCTAAATAGCGAGGCTTTGCCCGTAGCCCGGATGGAGCGAAGCGAAATCCGGGACAGCTGCTGCCAATTGCGTAGCCGGCCCCGGATTGCGCTTCGCTCCATCCGGGCTACGCTCGCAGGTCAATTCGACGGGCCCGGATCATGACGACATTTCAGGAAGCGCGCGCGTTCCTTTTACAGCACCGCACGGATTACGAGACAGCGGTCAAAGGCTTCCGCTGGCCCGATCCGGTTCCCTTCAACTGGGCGCTCGACTGGTTCGACGCCGGGCTGGCGGCGAATGCGGAGAGCAGGGACCGGCCCGCGCTCTGGATTGTCGATGCCGCACAGGAC
>NZ_JBFUES010000996.1:0-2672 GCF_056403875.1 Bradyrhizobium sp. P2_E8 | reverse complement strand
CCCTCATACATCAGGAACGAGGCCGGCCCGTTCGGCCCCGGCAGGAGCCGGCCGCCGACCAGCTTCAACCCACTCGCCTCCAGGTTCGGTGCGAACACGGTCCACCCGCAGCGCCTGGTCAGCCAGGCCTGAAGATGGTCGCGCTCGTTGCCGCCGACCTCGACGGGGTGGCGGACCTCGACGACATAGAGGCGGTGGGCGTCGAGTGCGTCCGCCGTGAAGCTCTGGAAGGTCGAGGGAGCGCTGGCGGCGCCATGCGCGACCCAGCCGGCGGTGCCGCCGGCGACGAAGGCAACCAGCACAGCCGCGGCGGCGCCATAGAGCCATTGCCGGGGGCGGCGCTCCAGCCGTTCGAGCTCCAGCCGTGCCGGCACCGGCTCCTGGGCGACGGTATCGTAGCGGGCGTGCAGCATCTCGGCCATGGTGCGCCAGGACTGCACCCGCTCGGCATCGTCAGGATGGGCGGCCAGCCAGGCCTCGACGTCGGCGCGGCGCTCGGCCGGCAGCTCGTCATCGACATAGGCGTGCAGTTCGTCTTCGGTGATCGGAATATTGCGGTCGTTCATATCGATCGTCTCTGGCTCTGCGGCCCAAAATATCCTTCGTGACTCAACTTCGCTCGCTTTGTCGGCAGGCTGCGGACGGACACTACGCGATGCATCAATCCCGCCATCATTTCACTCGCCTGAGCGCCGGGCGCTCACCCTCCAGCGAGGCTTTAACGTGGGCGCGGGCGCGTGCCAGGCGCGACATCACGGTGCCGATCGGCACGCCCTGGATGTCGGCGACCTCGCGGTAGCTCATGCCCTCCAGCATCACCAGGAGCAGCACCGAACGCTGCTCCTCGACCAGCGTTGCCAGCGCCTTCTCGATGTCGCGTCCCTCGGCTTCGGTCCCGCTGGCATCCGGGTTGTTCTCCGTCAGCTGCATGAATTGCGGCCGCCTTGCCAGTGAGCGCCGCCGGTTCTTGTTGAGGTTGGTCAGGATCGTATACAGCCAGCTCCTGACGTCGCCTCCGAGAAACAGGCGCTCCGAACGCAGTGCGCGCACCAACGTATCCTGCACCAGATCGTCGGCCGAATCCGCATCGCGCGTGAGCGCGCGGGCGTAGCGGCGCAACGCCGGGATCATGGCTTCCACACTCTGGCGAAACGCACTCATTGCCGTCTTGACGTCCTGGTGTTCGGCGCGAGCGCCTTACCCATCATAACACCCGAACGGAACGGCTATTCCGGCGCTCGAAACAGCGTTAACGCCGCGTATTAGGACTGTACCGCGAAAGAGGGCTGGTGTACCTCCAGACCTCAACGAGAGCTCGACGGGACGTTCAAAAATGGCGCAGAATTCAGGTCTGATGCAAGGCAAGCGCGGGGTGGTCCTCGGCGTTGCCAACAACCGCTCGATCGCCTGGGGCATCGCCAAGGCATGCCACGCAGCGGGCGCCGAGCTCGCCTTCACCTATCAGGGCGATGCGCTGAAGAAGCGCGTCGAGCCGCTCGCCGCCGAGATCGGCGGACTCGTGCTCGGCCATTGCGACGTCACGGACGCCGCGACCATCGATGCCGCCTTCGCGGTGCTGAAGGAGAAGTGGGGCAAGATCGACTTCCTGGTGCACGCGATCGCCTATGGCGAGCAGCTCGACGGCCGCTACGTCGACACCACGCAGGAGAATTTTTCCAAGTCGATGCTGATCTCCTGCTACTCGTTCACCGCCGTGGCACAGCGCGCCGAGAAGCTGATGACCGATGGCGGCTCGCTCATCACGCTCTCCTATTACGGCGCCGAGAAGTGGATGCCGCATTACAACGTGATGGGCGTGGCGAAAGCGGCGCTGGAGGCAAGCGTGCGCTATCTCGCCGCCGACCTCGGCGAGAAGAACATCCGCGTCAACGCGATCTCGGCCGGGCCGATCAAGACGCTCGCGGCCTCCGGAATCGGCGACTTCCGCTATATCCTGAAGTGGAACGAGCACAACGCGCCGCTGCGGCGTAACGTGTCGACTGAAGACGTTGGCGGCAGCGCGCTGTATTTCCTTTCCGACCTCTCGCGCGGCGTCACCGGCGAGGTGCACCACGTCGATTCCGGCTATCACGTGCTCGGCATGAAGCGGCCGGACGCGCCGGACATTTCGTTCGGCGGGAAGGACTAACGCTTACCGGCAATGCCCGTGCCCACGATCTACTATCTTCGCCACGGCGAGACCGAGTGGAATGCGCTCGGGCGGCTCCAGGGCACCAAGGACGTTCCGCTGAACGCGCGCGGCCGTAGCCAGGCGATGCAGGCCGGCGGCATTCTCGCCGACCTGTTCAAGCGCGACGGCCGCGACAAGGCGGCGCTGCCCTATGTGTCGAGCCCGCTCGGCCGCGCGCGCATGACCATGGAACTTGCGCGCGGCAAGCTCGAATTGCCCGTGGCCGACTATTCGCTCGACGATCGCCTGCGCGAGATCGGCTATGGCGTCTGGGAGGGGCTGACGCTGGCCGAGAGCGAGGCCGCCGATCCCGAAATCTATGCCAGGCGCCTCGCCGACAAATGGACGGTGGGCCCGGCAGGCGGGGAGACTTATGCCGATGTGCAGGTCCGCGTCCGCGCCTGGTACGACCAGCTCCGGACCGACACCGTCGCAGTTGCCCATGGCGGGACCTGCCGGGCCCTGATGGTTTCGCTTGGCC
>NZ_JBFUES010000995.1:0-2674 GCF_056403875.1 Bradyrhizobium sp. P2_E8 | reverse complement strand
TCGGTCGAAGGCATACCATCTCGCTATCACCTCAACGATCGACAGCGGCGCGTCCGCCAAGTGGGCGTGGAGCACGGGTTCGGGGTCGGCCAAGCTCCGCCAAAACTCGTATGCGAAAATGGAGCGACGAAGAGCCGTAGTATCCTTGTGCTCTTTGAGCTGGAGGGCAATGCGCTGCATCTCCTTCTCCCTCTCTCCGTGCGGTACTGTGCTCAAGCTGTCCAGTGCCGCCCGGGCGTCATCCTTCCAGTCGCGTCGCAAGTTGGGGCCCCCGGTCAGTCGTTAACTATTAGCATCGCCGCGGCCTTGCAGGATGGCATGGCCGCCAGTATAACCTAAAATAGGTTACAATCCACTCCTTAACGATCTTTGGAGGCCCCCCGGCCGACCTCAAATCGCGCCCTTTGTAACCTGAATTAGGTTATGTTGGAGCTTTGAATGCGAGCGCTGATCATCGACCCCTTTAAGAAGGAAATCCGGGAGTTCGAAATCGAGAAAAGCCTCTCCGCGTACCAGGCCGCGGTCGGCGGATTCATCGAGTTCGCTGTCTTCATCGATCGGCGGGATGTCCTGTACGTGGCGGACCTCGCCAAATGGCCCGAGCGCTTTCTCATTGGCGGCCAGCGCAGCTACTCGGGCTGCGGGCTGGTGATCGGTGCGACCCGCGACGGCGACGCCGCCCCCGCCAAAGTGTCGGCAGACGCTCTTCGCGGCGTGGTCCGCTTTCCCTAACCAGGCAGGAATGCGCGGTGACGCGGAAGGTCAGGACCGGGACGGTTGAACGACGCGCTCTCACCAGACTCGAGGCGGCGGAAATGGCCGCGTTGTCGCCGGCCGCCTTCGACAAGGCCAGGCGCGACGGTCTCTACCCGCAACCGACGTTGCCGGGTGGCCGGTACGATGCGGAATTGATGCACTTGGCCATGAACCGCGCCAGCGGATTGGACCAGGATCGGCAATCGCCCTCAGCCCTCGAAACGTGGAGGGCGAACCGCCGTGCGCGTAAGGCTTAAAGGGATCAATACCGTCAAAAAGCGTCTCGCTGATGGCTCGACGAAGACCTACCGCTACCATCGGGCCACCGGTAAACTCTTGCAAGGTGAGCCTGGATCGCCGGAATTCATCGAGTCATATGGCTCTGCGGCGCGAGGCCAAAAGCGACCGCAAAGTGTCTCGTCAGATACCTTCGCGGCGACGGTCGTCAAATACAAGGACTCGGAAGTCTTCAAGCTCCTCGCCGATCGTACGCAAAGCGAATACGCGCGTCTTCTCAAGGCGGTCGAAGGCGAGTTTGGAACGCTGCCTTCCTCGGCCTTGAACGACCCCGACGTTTTGGGTGACTTTCTCGAATACCAAGATGCTGTTGCCAAGGCCTCCGGCGCTCGCGAGGCGGACAACCGTCTCGCCGCGACGAGCGCGATGCTCACTTGGGCAAAAGACAGGAAATACATCAAGTTCAATCATCTGCGCGGCTTCAAGCGTTTGCACTACGCCGACCGAAGCGAAATCCTCTGGTTGCCCGAACACGTCCTGGCGTTCATGGACAAGGCGGAGCCGGAACTGCAGCCAGCCTTGATTCTCGCCGCTCACACCGCTCTGCGCGAAAGCGACCTTCTCGGGTTGAAATGGACCGCCTACCGCGACGGCTGCCTTGTTGTCAGAATCAGCAAGTCGCGTCGCAACAGAGGCAATGGCCGTCTCGTCGATATCCCTTGCACCAAGAGTCTTCGTCAGATGCTCGACAAGATGCCGCGCACGTCAGAATACATCCTGACGACACGGACCAATCGCCGCTTCAAGATCCGTTACTTCAGCCGACTCTGGCACGAGACGATGGTGGCGGCGGGAATCGACAAGATCAAACTAGAAGGCGTGGAAGAGCCGGTCTCGCTTCACTTCAACGATCTGCGTGGCACGGCCATCACTTTGCTGTCGGAGGCCGGCTGCACTCCCCAGGAAATCGCGACCATCACGGGCCATTCGCTGAAGTACGTGAATCATATTCTGGAGAAGTATCTCGCGCGGACCAAAGGTCTGGCCCGGAAGGCTATCGAAAAATTCGAGTCTTCGCCGAGCGCCCAGTTCATGCACGAACTAAAGGCAGCGGATAGCGCATGAAGCTTTCCGATGCACCGACGGTGCCCCGGACATCGATCGCCTAGGCCGACTTCCGCCGTTGGCCCGTGGCGGGCTTCTTCGCCGCGGCTTCCTTCTTCTTGCCGGCGATCGGCATCAGACCGGCCGAGGCCTTGCGCGGCTTCTTGGCGGGCTTTGCCGGCTTCGCCGGCGCGGCCTCCCGACCTACGCTCTGCCGTAGCGCGCGGCATCGACGACCGTCCCGTCCGCGCCAACCGCATCCGCAAGTCCGTCGGCGCCGAGAACACGTTCTCGGCGGACCTCACGACATTCGACGCGATGGCCGCCGAGCTCCGGCCACTGATCGACAAGGTCTGGCGCCACTGTGAGAGCACCGGCAACCGGGGACGGACCGTGACGCTCAAGGTCAAGTTCTTCGATTTCGAGATCATCACGCGGAGCCGGTCGGTCCTGAATTTCGTATCGAGCCGGGACGACTTGGAGGGCTTGGCGATCGCCCTGCTGCAGGCCGAGATGCCCTTCCCGAAGTCGGTTCGCCTTCTGGGCGTGTCGCTGTCCTCGCTGCAAACGCTGGGTA
>NZ_JBFUES010000994.1:0-2676 GCF_056403875.1 Bradyrhizobium sp. P2_E8 | reverse complement strand
GTGTCGAGCTGGTTACCGACAAGCCGGCCGGCGAGATGCCGTCGATCGACAGCGCCGCCGCCTTGAAGAAGTGCTGGGGCTGATCCCACTCCTGACTTGTAGCCGATGGCAAGGACTGGCGCCCCATGATCCGGGCGCCAGATAACGCCGGCGAAGCTCGCCCGAGATTGGCAGGTCTCCACATGCAACGAGGAAAACGGCCATGACTGATATCGGCAGTAGCCGCCCGGCTGCCCAGGCCTTCGAGCTTGTGCTCGACAAGGGCGAGAGCCGCGTCGCCGAATTCGAAGTCCGTGCAAGATCGCCGCTGCAGAAGCTTCAGCACTTTCTGCACGCCAATCCGACGGCCGTGCCGGCAATTGTGCTCCTGCTCAGCGTAGCCGCGTTCGGCTTTACCGTCGGCTCGCGTTTTCTGTCGATGTTCAACCTGTCGCTGATCATCCAGCAGGTTACGATCATCGGCGTGATCGGGGCGGCGCAGACGTTGATCGTGATCACCGCCGGCATTGATTTGTCGGTTGGGGCCATCATGGTGCTGTGCTCCGTCATCATGGGCAAGCTCGCGGTCACGATGGGACTGCCGGCTCCGATCGCGTTCGTTGTCGGTGTCGCCGCAGGCGCCGGCTGCGGCGTGGTCAACGGAGCACTCGTGACCCGGCTCAAGCTGCCGCCCTTCATCGTAACGCTTGGGACGTGGTCGATCTTTTTCGCTCTCAACCTTTGGTATTCGGCGTCCGAGACCATCCGTTCACAGGAGGTCGCGAAGATCGCCCCGTTGCTCCAGGCACTGGGAACGTCGGTGAACATTTTTGGCGCCCGTTTCACCTACGGCTCCTTCTTCATGCTCGGACTCGTGGCATTGATCTGGTTCGTGCTGAATCGCACAGCCTTCGGGCGCCATCTTTATGCGGTGGGCGACGATCCCGATGCGGCGCGGCTTGCCGGCATCCGAACCGACCGCATCCTCTTCAGCGTCTACGTGATCGCCGGCGTGATTTGCGCGCTCGGTGCGTGGGCATTGATCGGACGCATTGGGTCGATCAGCCCGCAGGCCGGCCAGACGGCCAATTTGGACAGCATCACGGCGGTGGTCGTCGGTGGTGCCAGCCTGTTCGGCGGGCGGGGTTCGATTGTCGGCACGCTGATCGGCGCCCTCATCGTCGGCGTATTTCGCAACGGGCTTGCCTTGTCCGATGTCGACGTGCTCTGGCAGGAATTCGCCGTCGGCTGGCTGATCATCATCGCAGTCGCCCTCGATCAATGGATTCGCAAGGTGTCGGCATGAGCGCAAAACCGAACGTTCCCGGGGTAACACCGCTCCTGCAGGCGCGCGGATTGAACAAGCGCTATGGCCGCGTGACGGCGCTCGATCACGCCGACTTCGATCTCTATCCGGGCGAAATCCTGGCCGTGATCGGAGACAATGGCGCCGGAAAATCATCGCTGATCCGCGCGCTCTCGGGCGCACTCGTTCCGGACGCCGGCGAGATCAAGCTGGCCGGTATGCCAGTCGCGTTCCGCTCGCCGCTCGACGCTCAGGCGGCCGGCATCGAGACGGTCTATCAAACGCTCGCACTGTCTCCGAGCTTGTCGATCGCCGACAACATGTTTCTCGGCCGCGAGCTGCGCCGGCCGGGTCCGCTCGGCACGATCTGCCGCATGCTCGATCGCAAGGCCATGCAGCGCATCGCGCGCGAGAAGCTCACCGAGCTTGGCCTCATGACCGTGCAGAGCATCAACCAGCGCGTCGAGACCTTGTCGGGCGGTCAACGCCAGGGCGTGGCGGTGGCAAGGGCCGCGGCATTCGGCTCGCGCGTGGTGATCATGGACGAGCCGACCGCGGCGCTCGGGGTCAAGGAATCGCGTCGTGTGCTGGAACTGATCCTCGATGTGCGACGGCGCGGCGTTTCGGTGGTCTTGATCAGCCACAACATGCCGCATGTGTTCGAGATCGCCGATCGCATCCATATCCATCGACTCGGTCGGCGGCTCACGGTGATCGATCCCAAGGCATACACGATGTCGGATGCGGTCGCCTTCATGACCGGCGCGCGCGCGCCCATCGAAGTTGCGGCGTGACGGCCGTGGATTGTCGATTCACTCGTCAATCACGACCACATAGTCTGCATGAAGAGTGATCGGAGCCTTCGATCCGTCGAGAACCACACGGAGACTCTTCGGGTAATATCCAACGCCAACCACCCTCCCAGTCTTTCCGGCCAAGCGAGGGCCCGCCGTGGGTTTCACCTGAATACGCGACCCCGGTGGAAACCTGGGGTTGCTTTGGGTCGATCCTGACATGGCTGGCTTACGGTTTGACGTAGGCCCAGCCCAACTCCTGCAATTCCATCACGCGCACGACGCCCGACTTCACGACCTCCGCCTGCCGAACAATCGGTATGTCCTTGTTCTCGGCCTTCTGCATCTTCTCCTGGGTGTTGCCGCAGGCCTTGAACGAAACCTCGGGCGTGCTCAGGGCCATCTCTTCGATGCGCGTCTTTACCGGCGAGGTGTCTTCACGCAGCATGTGCAGGCCGGGCCCGAACGTGACGACCTCGATCTTCACCTTCTCGCCGGCGTCCTTGTAGTATTGCGTCACATTGGTTGCGTTGTTGAGCGCGAGATTCATCGCTGCGGGGTCGTTCGTATTCACCTGCAGGATCAAATGATGTTCTC
>NZ_JBFUES010000993.1:0-2699 GCF_056403875.1 Bradyrhizobium sp. P2_E8 | reverse complement strand
TTGCGGTACAGCCCGTCGGGGCTCGCATAGTCGACGAAGCGCGCGACAAAGAAATCCTGCTCTTTCCGTTCGGCAAGGTAGGCCGCGAGTGCCGACGCATCGTCGATCTTGGCGAGCCCGACGCCCGCATGCGTGCCGCGCGGACGCACGATCATCGGAAAGCGCAATTCGCCCGTGACGTCGTGGCAGGCGATCTTACCTTCCGAAAGATCCAGCAATTGCGCACGCGTCGCATGGACGGTCGCTGGGATGTCGAGACCGGGAATGCCCGCCAGCAGCCGGTAGAGCTTGTCGCGATCGAGGTTGCCGATGAGATGGGGGCGATTGAGCAACGGCCGCGGCCAGTGCGGCGCGGCCTGTTCGATGACGGCGAGCGCCTGCCGGCATTCTTCCGAATCGGACGCGACCACGATCGCGACATCGTGCTCGGGCAACGTCGCCGGCAGACCGACGCCCTTGACCACATAGAGCGTCAGCAATTCGATGTCGGAGCCTTCGAGCAGGAATTCGATCGGGGTGTTGCCGCCCATGTCGATATCGGCCGCGAGCGCCAGCACGCGCAGGCCGGGTTTCGGAGCCGCGCAAGGCGTACGAAACAATTGGTGAAAGGCGAGCACCTCGGTCTGGATCACGAGCCCGGCCTCCTTCTCGCCGAGAAGCTGGGCAATCAGCGACAGATCCAGACCTTCGCCCGCCTCGGCCGTCCCCTCCTCGATCCGCGCCAGGAGCTTCTCGCGCAGCGGATGCAGATTGCCGCCCTCGAAGGCGCGGCGCGTCAGTTGCGCAAAGCCGATGCGATCGGAATAGATTGGCGCGGTCGCGCCGATCGGCGCTGAAACAGGATGCAGCATCTTAGACCTCGAGCACAAACTTTCCCGGCGCAGCCGCGGCACGGTCGAGCAGCAGCTCGATCTTCACCAGCACGTGGGCGATGCGATCGAGGATATGCTGCAAATTGCGTTGCGCTTGGGCGGCGTCCGCCGACCAGGCTTCGGTGACGAGCCGCGCGCCGACGCACAGCCGCAGCGCGGCCTGCGGCTTGCCGTCCGGCTGGTCAAATCGTACTGGCTGGCCGACGAGGCAGCGTTGCGCGGCAACCTGCCGGTCCGCCGCACTGCCGTCGATGTCGCCGTTCATGTCGTGCGCCAGGGCGCGATGCACGGCGCTGGTCTCGGCGATGGAAACCGGCTTGCCGTCGCGCCACAGCGTGAACGGAAAGATCGTGGCGTGCGCGAATTCCTCGTCGTCCATCCCGGACGCTTCGATCGCGGCCGGAACAGCCCGAAGCGACGGAGACAGCGCGATCATGCTGTCGATGCCGGCCGCAAGCTCGGCCAGCGCCTTGGCGCGAAATGCACCGGACACGGCATAATAGCTGCCGATCTCGCTGAGCGCTGCCTCCCAGCGCAGCCATTGACCGAAATTCGGCCTGCGCTCGAAGCGCGAGCGCAGCCCCGTCCAGGCTTTTGGCCAGTCGCTGCGGCCGGCATAATCGAAGAAGCCCGGCGCGATCTCGCCGATCCGGCCGAGCGAGCGCGACAGGCCTTTCGGCACCAGCAGCGCGCCGCTGAAGGCGGGGCCGCCGAAGAATTTCGAGCCCGTCATCAGCACCATGTAGCCGCGATCGAGATAGGAACGCAGCCGGCGGCGGCCGAGCCGCGCCTGGCAAGCATCGACGACGATTTGGACCTTGCCGGGCCAGCGTCGCGCGATCTCGTCGAGGCAGGCCACGCTCGGCGCGCGCCAGCCGAGTTTCGAAGAATCCATGATCTGCAACAGAACGCGTCGACCTTGCGCGAGGCTGGTCGCGACCGCGCGCAGCACCGCTTCATCCGCATCCGGGCGCATCGCAATGCCGGGCGCCGCGTCGAGCAGCGGCACCGCGACGCTGTCGCCGGCGAGCCCGGCCACCGCGCCGTCCTTGCGCACCGCAAGGCCGCTCGCCGTCATCGTGCTGAAATGGTGCCCGCGTGCGGTATGGGGCGTCCCGCTTCCGGTCTGATCCGTGCCGACCACGATCGTCACCGGCACTGCGCCGAGCACCGCGCGCGCCAGGAACAAGGCGTGAAGCTGGGAGTCGGTGCCGGACGGCGAGAACACGACATCGACGCGCGGCGAGAGCTGGAGATATCCGCGCAGCTCGTCACGCATGTCCTCGCAACGCGCGTCGAAGGCGACCTCGACCTCGTCGAACAGGCACTTGTGCATCAGCTCTTCGCGCGCCAGCGCGACGCGGTCATAGGCCGCTTGCGAGATCACGGACGCGGTCGAGGAAGCGAAATTCCAGATCTCCGGCTCCGGCGAGGCCGCGCAGCCATAGGCGTTGACGCGGTCGTTCGGATCGAGCGTCAGGCGCGAATCTCCGCCGGAGACCAGCAGCGTGTCGAGCGGCGTGAACAGATCGCGCAAGCGGTAGCGCGAGCCACTGTCGGACGCTCGCCCCAGCTCTGGCAGACGGGATGCGCCGACGCTCATCCCGAAAGGCTCACGCCGCATCGGCCGCCGCCGCGGGCGCCGGCGCGAATTGCGAGGCGATATCGCCGTGGAATACCGACGGCCCGACATGGTCGAGCGAGCTCTGGATGTCGGCCCAGATCTCGCCGCCGATATCGGTCCAGCGCTTGCAGAAGGCGAAGTCCTCGGAGAGATACGTGCCGGTCGCCGGATCGATCATGCATTCGAACAGCGCGAACCGGTTC
>NZ_JBFUES010000992.1:0-2699 GCF_056403875.1 Bradyrhizobium sp. P2_E8 | reverse complement strand
ATCATGAGCACGGGATTGGGAAGCGCGTCCAGGATCGCATCGCTGTCGGACGGAAGCGGTCGACGATGTTCAGCGGCTGAGCTCATGCAGCAGCGCTCCATGCGAAGTCGTCGAAGGCATCTTGCAGTGACTGGTGAACGAGGCGCGGATCCTCGGACGTCAGAATCGTCTGGCGCCAGGATTTCAGCTTCGCAGCCGGCGCGCGGCTCGCTTCGGCCGCGACGTCGAGCGCCCAGCCGAGATGCTTGCGGGCATGCTTGAGGCCGACGCGCAGTCCGTAGAGGGCGCACACGCCTTCATAAAGCGTGCGGACATAATGGAGTTGCATCGCGAGCGACGGCGCGGCTTCCGCCGCCCCGCCCTTCAGGCGACGGCCGATCTGGCCGGGCAGCCAGGGCTGGCCCTGCGCGCCGCGGCCGATCATCACGGCGTCGGCGCCGGAGGATTCGAGCGCCGCGRGCGCCTTCTCGTAGGAGGTGATGTCGCCATTGACGATGAGCGGAATCGAGATCGCCTCGCGCACGGCGCGGATCGCATCCCAATCGGCCTCGCCCTTGTAGAACTGGCACCGGGTGCGGCCATGCACGGTGACGAGCTTGATGCCGGCCGCTTCCGCGCGCCGCGCCAGTTCCGGCGCATTGCGGCTGCGGTCGTCCCAGCCGAGCCGCATCTTCAGCGTCACCGGCACCTTCACCGCCGCGATCGTCGCGTCGATCAGGCTGACGGCATGGTCGAGATCGCGCATCAGGGCCGAGCCGGACTGGCCGCCGGTGACGTGGCGGGCCGGACAGCCCATGTTGATGTCGATGATATCGGCGCCCTCGGCCTCGGCGATCCGGGCGCCTTCGGCCATCCAGTGCGCCTCGCATCCGGCGAGCTGCACCACATGCGGGCYGATTCCGGTCGCTTCGCAGCGCAACCGGGACATCCGGTGGCCGTTGGCGAGCTCATCGCTGGCGGTCATTTCGGATACCACCAGACCTGCCCCAAGCTCGGCGACCAACCGCCGGACGGGCGAGTCAGTCACTCCCGACATCGGTGCCAGGAAGACCGGGGTGGCGACCTCAATATCGCCTATTTTCAAGGGCTTGGAGCCTGATCCTGCCGGGCCGGTCACAGTGGTCTCATTCACTCGCAGGGCCTCATCGCACCTGCCATGACCTATCTTGCGCACAATTCTTGTGCAGTCAAGCGTCATGCCTACAGTTTAGACAGTTCTGCAAATCTTTCAAGTGCAGTGCAGCAAAATGCTGTTTCCCACAATCCGGGGAAACCCCCTTTTTTTGCGGGCCTGCCGTGCTAGAGGCATGCCGGCAATCATCCACTCCCGACTCTTTCATTAGCAACTGAGTATTTGAGTCCTATGGCGAAATCACAGCGCACCGCAGTCGTTCTTGTCGCGGCAGGTCGCGGCCTGCGCGCAGGCGCCGGCGGGCCGAAGCAATATCGCGAGATCGGCGGCCAGCCCGTGATCTATCGCGCCATGGAGGCCTTCAGCCGCCACCCCGATGTGTTTGCCGTGCAGCCGGTGGTCAACCCCGACGACAGCGCCATGTTCACGGCAGCGGTCGCAGGATTGAAGCACGAGCCGCCGGCCAATGGCGGCGCCACGCGCCAGGCCTCGGTGCTTGCCGGTCTCGAAGCGCTGGCAAGGCACAAGCCCGACATCGTCCTGATCCACGACGCCGCGCGCCCCTTCGTCTCGGAAGGCGTGATCTCGCGCGCGATCGATGCGGCCAGCCGCACCGGCGCCGCGATCCCCGTCGTTCCCGTCACCGACACCATCAAGCTCACCGGCGAGAGCGGCAATGTCGAGGACACGCCGGACCGGGCCCGCCTGCGGATCGCGCAGACGCCGCAATCCTTTCGTTTCGATGTCATCCTCGAGGCGCATCGTCGCGCGGCGAAGGACGGACGCAGCGATTTCACCGATGATGCCGCGATTGCCGAATGGGCGGGATTGACGGTTGCAACCTTTGAAGGCGATGTTGCCAACATGAAGCTCACCACTCCCGAAGACTTCGTGCGCGAGGAAGCGCGCCTGGCTGCCCAGCTCGGCGACATCAGGACCGGCACGGGCTACGACGTGCACGCCTTCGGCGAAGGCGACCACGTCATGATCTGCGGCGTGCGCGTGCCCCACAGCAAAGGCTTCCTGGCCCATTCCGACGGCGATGTCGGCCTGCATGCGCTGGTGGATGCCATCCTCGGCGCGCTGGCCGACGGCGACATAGGCTCGCACTTCCCGCCGAGCGACGCGAAGTGGAAGGGCGCCTCCTCCGACCAGTTCCTCAAATACGCCATCGAGCGCGTCACCCAGCGCGGCGGCCGCGTCGCCAATCTCGAGGTGACGATGATCTGCGAGCGGCCGAAGATCGGCCCGCTGCGCGACACCATGCGCGCGCGCATCGCCGAGATTTCCGGTGTCGACATCTCGCGCGTCGCGGTGAAGGCGACGACCAGCGAGCGGCTCGGCTTCACCGGCCGCGAGGAAGGCATCGCGGCCACCGCGAGCGCCACCATCCGCCTGCCCTGGAGCGTGTAAGATCATGGGCGGCAGCGACGCACGCGCCCTCTCCCGCTCGCTGCTCGATTTGTGCCGGATGCGCAAGCTGACGATCGCCACGGCCGAGTCCTGCACCGGCGGGCTCGTTGCCGGCGCACTGACCGACATCCCCGGCTCCTCCGACGAGTTCCTC
>NZ_JBFUES010000991.1:0-2702 GCF_056403875.1 Bradyrhizobium sp. P2_E8 | reverse complement strand
TTCCGATTCCATCGGAACGGAATTGGTGCTCGAGCTTCAGCTCCAGCCGACGCGCTGAAAGAACGCCGCGATCTCCGCGGCCGCGCGATCCGGATCTTCCCGATGCGGGAAGTGACCGGCGCCGGGAAACATCGCGAGATCGAGCGCGCTGAACGTCTCGCCGAGCCGGTCGGTCCACGCATAGGGAAACAGCGGATCGTGCTCGGCCCAGCGCACGCAGGTCGGCACATCGATCGGCGGCAGCTGTGGAGCCTCGCCCTTCATCATCGCGACGCGCCCGGCATGCGAGGCGCGATAATGCGCAAAGCCGCCGGCGAGATTGCCGTCCTTGAAGAAGTTGTCGGCGAAGGCGTCGAGGACGTCGTCGAAGGCGTCTTTTCGATGCGCCCAGCCCTTCAGGAAGTGGCCGATATAGAGGCGGCAGTTTTCGCGGCTGGCGCCGACGAGCGCGGGCGCCATCTCCATCTGGTGGAAGGACTGGTACCAGATGTGGTTGAGCCTATCGGGCGCCGCCATGCGCGGCCCGATGCCGGGAAAGACGAAATCAAAGAAAAACAGCCCCGCGAGCCGCTCCGGCGCCCGCCGCGCCAAAGGCTGCATGACGGCGCCGCCGACATCGTGGCCGACGACGCCGAATCGGTCGATGCCGAGCCCGTCCATCAGCGCCAGCATGTCGGCGGCATGGCCATCCGGCCCGTAAGGCCCGTCAGGCTTGTCGCTGTTGCCGAAGCCGCGCAGATCGGGCGCGATCAGCGTGAAGCGATCGGCCAGCCGGGCCATCACCGGCTCCCAGGTCAGCCAGAATTCCGGCCAACCATGCAGCAAAAGCAGCGGTTTGCCCTTTCCAGCGCGAACCAGGTGGAAATCGGCGCCATTGGCCTTGATCGTCAGATGCTCCATCGCGGTTCCTCCTGACCTGAAGGGCCGGGTGAAAGAGGCAGCGGATTTTCCTCCTTCGCGCCTTGTCTGGCCCGCCATCCTCGCCTATTAACGCCCCCAACCACAGGGGCCCTGCTCCTAATATGGCGCCTTCAGGAGAGGTGGCAGAGTGGTTGAATGCACCGCACTCGAAATGCGGCATAGGTGCAAGCCTATCGGGGGTTCGAATCCCTCCCTCTCCGCCATAATAAAACGGCTTCGAGAAAGCCCCGCAAAATCAGCCTGATGTCGTCGACGCCCGCCCGGATTGCCCCGCCAGCACCGTCCGCGCCGTCGCCCATGCGCCGTGACAGGCCCAGCGCATCGCCGAGCATCCGTTCGGCCGCGAGGAAAGCCTCATTGGCGGCCAAGGTCGGCTGCACCGAACGCGTGGAGCGATCGAACAGTTTGACGCCGAGCTGGGTTTCGAGCTGCTGGATCAACAGGCTCGCCGCCGACTGCGTGATCCCGAGCTCGCGCGCGGCCCGCGTGATGCTGCTGCGGGTGCGATAGACGCCGGTGAAGGCTCGCAATTGGCGCAAGGTGACATTCATCGGCAATACTCATGAATTGATGAGTTCTTTCTGGCTTATCTCATAAGCGAGCCTGCAATAAAATGCATGTTGCGCGGGGAGAATCCGCAGCGAGGCGAGCAGTGGAGATGAGCATGAGGACACAGGTGCTGGTCGTGGGCGCCGGGCCGGTGGGACTGACCGCGGCCATGGATCTGGCCTCGCGCGGGATCGACGTCGTCGTCGCGGAGATCCGCCATGCCGGCGATCCGCCCAGCGTCAAATGCAATCACGTCTCGGCGCGCTCGATGGAAGTCTTCCGCCGGCTCGGCGTCGCCGCAAAGCTGCGCGATGCGGGCCTGCCTGCGGACTTCCCGAATGATTGCTCCTACCGGACCACGGCGACCGGCATCGAGCTGTGCCGCATCGACATTCCCTCGCGGGTGCGCCGTTACAGCGCAACCGGCGGCCCGGACACCTGGTGGCCGACGCCCGAGCCGCCGCACCGGATCAACCAGGTCTATCTCGAGCCGATCCTGTTCAGCCATGCCGCCGCTCAAGCGCGCATCACCATTCTGGCGCGCACGGAAATCACCGACATCGAGCAGGGCGACGGCCATGTGATCGCACTGGCGCGCGACCTCGACAGCGGGAGCTCGCTTCGCATCGAAGCGTCCTTCGTGATCGGCTGCGACGGCAGCCGTTCCCTGGTTCGCAAATCGATCGGTGCCAGCCTGTCCGGCACGCCGGTGATCCAGCGCGTGCAGTCGACTTTCATCGAAGCGCCGCAGCTCAAGGAGCTGATGGGCGCGCACAAGCCGGCCTGGATGGTGCTCTCGCTCAACCCGCGACGCTCGGGCACCACGGTTGCGATCGACGGTCACGACCGCTGGCTGATCCACAACCACCTCAAGCCCGACGAGCCCGAGTTCGATTCGGTCGATCGGGACTGGGCGATCCGCGCCATCCTCGGCGTCGACGAGCGCTTCGAATACCGGGTCCTCAGCAAGGAGGACTGGGTCGGGCGCCGGCTGGTGGCCGATCGTTTCCGCGACCGCAGGGTCTTCATCTGCGGCGACGCTGCGCATCTGTGGATGCCCTATGCCGGCTACGGCATGAATGCAGGCATCGCAGATGCCGTCGATCTCTGCTGGCAATTGGCGGCGCATCTGAACGGGTGGGCGCCGGCTTCGATCCTCGACGCTTATGAAGCGGAGCGTCAGCCCATCACCGAGCAGGTGTCGCGCTTCGCGATGGACCATGCGATGAAGA
>NZ_JBFUES010000990.1:0-2704 GCF_056403875.1 Bradyrhizobium sp. P2_E8 | reverse complement strand
GTGCAGCGACGACTGGTACTTTGCGCGCGTGACCGCGAGCGTGGAGCCGCGCCAGGCGGCCAGCATCACCAGCGCGGAGCGCTCGCCGAGGCGATCGTAGAGCCGCGACAGCCGGTACACGTTGTTCACGGAGTTGCCGATCTCCGGCTTGAAGAACAGGAGAATGCGCTGGAAGTTCGGGCTCGGCATGTCGAGCGCGCGCGCGGCGACCGCGAGCGCTTCGCCGCCGGGATCGTCGACGATCTGGGCCGCGACGCGCGAGGGCAGGATCAGGCTGTCGCCGAGCTCGTAGGTGAAATTCTCGACGTCGCCCGCGATCGCCGCCATCTCCAGGATCTGGATCGCGCGCTTGGCGCGCACGGTCGGAATCCGCGGCGCGGCCTTCAGCGGCGTCTGCTCCAGATTGTGCAGGATCAACGCGCGCTGGGACGCATCGGCGCCGAAGAACATGTCGTGGATTTCGGCAGCGTCCGTCGGCTGCATCGCCATGTTCGAGGCCATGCGCTGCTCGGCCTCGGTCGGCGCGCGGACCGGGGAGGGCTCCGGCGGGGACGCCGGGATTTCGCGCGCGAGCGGAACCCTGCGGCCTTCCTGGGCGGCGACCAGCCCGAGCTTCTGCAGGATCGGGACCGGCGTCGATGGATAGACCGCAAGCCGCGCCTTGACGGCCGCGCGCGTCGCATCGTCGACCTGGTCGATCAATCGCGTGGCGAGTTCGACGAATTGCCGCTGCTCGTCCTCGCTGTGGACGCGCGTCTGGACATAGAGGTCGGTCAGCACGCGCAGCAGCGTCGGGCGAACATCGACGCCTTCGCGACGGGAGAGGGTCATCAGCCCGTCGAATCCGGGAAACAGCGACTTGGTCATGGAGGCGTACGCAACTCGGAAAAGAGACTCGCGGACGAGCATAGCGCAGGTTCTTTTAAAGCCTCGTTAAGGAAAACGAGGCGTGAAGCCGGCCCTGCAATTCCAGGCATTGTCGTGCCGCAACGGGACGGCGCGGCCGGTTCCGTGCGGTTACGGTCCAAAGGCCATCTTTACACCCCGTTAACCATGAGCTGATCTTAATGATCCGCATGTTGCTGGGGCGCGTTTGGTCGCGCGGCAATTGAAGAGAGCTGACATGGGGACCATCATCGAATTTCCGGCCGGTCGCCGGGTAGGCTCGTCGGGGGACGTCACACCGCGCGCGGACATGGGGACGATTCTGATCCTTCCCGTGATCCGCATCGAGCGCGAGGCGGACGAAACCAGCGGCGATCGTGGGCCGGAAGCGGGCACAGCGCCGGGGCGCCGTCGTCGTCGCCGCTAGATCCGGCTCTCGCAATGCCGGACACCATCCGCCAGATCCGGCCCTTCGTATCGGCCGTCCTGCTCACGCTGCTCGGTGCGGCGCTCGGCGCCTGTAGTGGCGGCGATTTCGGCCGCACCCGCGAGAGCATGCGCAGCGACGACATGCATCGCTGGCTCGGCGCCGAGGTCACCGCGAGCGTCGGGTTGAGGCCGTCGCAATTCCAGCTCACCGACGAGGAGCGCCAGCTTCGCGACCTCGCCTATCCCCTGATCGAGCCGCCGCTGTCGCGCCCCGCATGGAAGAGCGTGTTCGGCGACTACAAGGCCTTGCCGTCACCGTGGCGGCAGAAGGTCGTGTTCGACCGCACCATGTACGGGCGCACGCTGATCGACGAGCCGCACCGCTCGCATTCCTCGCGCTATGCGCAGCTGATCGAGGACGTGCGCAACGACACCACCCGCTTCGAGCCGTTCTTCGCCTCCGCGATCCGCGTCATCGATCTCGACAAGAAGCGCAATGCCAGCATGGCGCGCGTCTCCGCCCTCTCGCCGAAGGAGAGGGAGGATGCGGTCGAGCGCATGCAGGAGAACTCGCTGATCATCCAGTGGGTGCAGCAGTGCCTGGAGCAGCGCGTCTCCTCCTATCGCTGGGCGCTGGAGCGCCTGGTGATCCAGGCGCCCGACGGCATGGCCGCCGACGCCGACCGCCTGATCGGCGAGCTCGCAGCCCAGACTGCCAACCCGCCGGTCCAAGCGCAGCCGCCCTACGGTCGCGCGGTCATCTCGAAGGGCTGACCCGCGGCAATTGCTTCGGCATCGCACGTTCGAGGAACGCGAACAGCCTGCGCTCGGAGTCCTGACGTCCCGTGCCCCAACTGTCGAGGAGCAGGACGACGTAGCCATGCGCGACGGCTCTGCGCGCCCAGGCCGCGATGGCAGGATTCAGTCCCGCGCACTGGTGCAGGAGCGCGATGGCAGGGAACGGGCCGGCGCCGTCCGGCTTGAGCAGCACCATGCGCGGTGCGACAAATTGCTCGATGCTCTCGGCTGCAACGGGAAGAACAAGGTCGGACGCAATTGTTGCTCCGCGGTAGATCGCCCCGGCATCCCAGACCACAGGGGTCCATTGCAGCCCATCCTGCGCGGCGGCCCCGCCAGTACTCCAGGCTGCGACCGACCCTGCAACCAGCGCGACGAGCGCGCCAAGGCGCCACCCGCTGCAGGGGCGGGAACTCGTGCCTGGCGCAGCCGCCAGCCCCGTTGAGCATATCCGCGTACCGATCTGATTGGCGCTTGTTCTTCGACGCTATATCGATAGGATCATCTGGTTGCACCAAGTCATTTTTGCGCGAAGGAATTTTGGGATGAGCTCAGATTCCAGGACTGCATTTGAATCCGTATCGAATTTTTC
>NZ_JBFUES010000989.1:0-2704 GCF_056403875.1 Bradyrhizobium sp. P2_E8 | reverse complement strand
CCGCGGCGTACTGGATGCCCCGGTCAAGCCGGGGCATGACCAAGAGTGGATTTACTCCGCGGTCCAGCCACCGTCGATCGAGAGGTTGGTGCCGGTGATCTGCGCGGCATCGTCGCTGCACAGGAACAGCGCAAGTGCGGCGACCTGCTCGGAGGTGACGAACTCCTTGGTCGGCTGCGCGTCGAGCAGCACGTCGTTGATGACCTGCTCACGGGTGAGATTGCGCGCCTTCATCGTGTCGGGAATCTGCTTCTCGACCAGCGGCGTCCAGACATAGCCGGGGCTGATGCAGTTGCAGGTGATCTTGTGGGTCGCGACTTCCAGCGCCACGGTCTTGGTGAGACCGGCGATGCCGTGCTTGGCCGAGACGTAGGCCGACTTGAACGGCGAGGCGACCAGCGAATGCGCGGAAGCGGTATTGATGATGCGGCCCCAACCCTTCTTCTTCATGCCGGGCACCGCGGCGCGGATGGCATGGAAGGCCGAGGACAGGTTGATGGCGATGATCTGGTCCCATTTCTCCGGCGGGAATTCCTCGATCGGCGAGACGAACTGGATGCCGGCATTGTTGACGAGGACGTCGACCGAGCCGAAGGTCTTCTCGCCGAGCGCGATCATCCCGGCGATCTCGGCCGGCTTGGTCATGTCGGCGGGCGAGTAGATCGCCTTCACGCCGAAGTCCGACTCGATCTTCGCGCGTTCCTTCTCGATGTCCTCGGGCGAGCCGAAGCCGTTGATGACGACGTTGGCTCCGGCCGCCGCGAAGGCGCGGGCATAAGCGAGCCCGATGCCGCTGGTCGATCCGGTCACGACGGCGTTCTTGCCTGACAGACTACCCATTCTATTCGCTCCTTTTTGCCGGGGGTGCGGAGACGTCCCCCGTGAGATCGTAGGTCACCATGGTCTCGCCGGATTGCGGCTGATCGAGCCAGTCCTTGTGGCGCATCGACAGATGCACGTCGCGCACGCCGGCTTCCCAATGCTCGACCATGGCCACGTGCGAGAAATCGTAATCCTTGGACGAGGATTCGTAGTTCTTGCTGCGATAAATCAGGTGCACCACGGTGACCGTGCTCTCACGAGCTGCCTTCGCAAGGAATTCGACGGAAGGGTCGTTTTTGAGATAATCGGGCAATTTGGAAATCAGGTCGCGCACCGCCCTGCGGGCGTTGTGGATCTGCTTGTTCTTGTCGGTGTTCATCCGCGTGCGGCTGGAGAAGCGGATGTCCTTCTCGCGCTCGGTGGCCTCTAACAGCGAATTCGGCAGGTCGCCGCGGGCGCTGAACAGATCGACCTGGAAGATCAGCATGTCGCGAGCCAGCTCGGCATCGAGCACGTAATCGAGCGGCGTGTTGGAGGCGATGCCGCCGTCCCAGTAATGCTCGCCGTCGATGACGACRGACGGAAAGCCCGGCGGCAGCGCGCCGGAGGCCATGATGTGCTCGGGACCGATCTTCTTGCCGAGCTTCTTGAACTCGTAATTGTCGAAATATTTGAAGTTGCCGGAGGTGACGCCGACGGCGCCGACGGAGAAGCGCGTCTTGAGGTCGTTGATGCGGTCGAAATCGACCAGCCGCTCCAGCGTCTTCTTCAGCGGCGCCGTGTCGTAATAGCTCTCCGCCTCGGGATGGCCCGGCGGCCACATCGGCGCGGGCGGCACGCGCGGGACGAAGAAGCCGGGCACGCCGAAGGTCGCGATCAGCGCGGCGCTGGTTGAGTTGAACAGCTCGCGGCTGTGGTCACTCTTGCCGATCGGCTTCCACGGCACCGGCGCCGACACCATCTCCCAGAATTCCTTCAGCCGCTTGACGCGGGTGTGGCCCTCATTGCCGGCGATGATGGCGGCGTTGACCGCGCCGATGGAGATGCCGGCGACCCATTCGGGCTCGAAGCCATAGCCGCACAGCGCCTGATAGGCGCCGGCCTGGTACGAGCCAAGCGCGCCGCCGCCCTGCAAGACGAGGACGCGTTGCGCATTCGCGGGGACGCTGGCGGATTGCGGACTATGATCAGTCATCGGGGAACAATAGCAAATGGCGAGCCACCGTGGCGACAGTCCGCGGCGGCGTCAATGCATCCCGGGATCAAGTCTGGCTTATCGGGGATCCGTCGAGGCCAGGATCATGGTCCAGAACACCTTGTACTTGGTGTTCGGAGCATAGCCGGCCGCTATGCCCAATTTTGTGACACCGCTCTTGAGCATGTTGGCCCGGTGCGGGGGCGAGTCGCGCCAGCCGGAAAACGCTTCCGCCAGCGTATGATAGCCCGCCGAGACGTTTTCGACCGCCACGGTCGCGGGATAGCCGCCGGCACTAAGCCGCTTGGCCAGGGGCGCGCGGACGTCATGGTCCATCTTGTTGGCCGCAGCCATCGCCTGGGACTGGGATTCGGCGAGCAGCATCAGGTCGGGGTCGATCACAACGGTGCCGAGGGCGTTGTTCTGGCGGTATTGCGAGATCATCACCGCGGCCGCCTGCGCGTCGAGCTTGGCGCCCGGAACCGCCATATCGGCATACATCGACGGCTGCTGGACCGGCGCTTCGTTGCCGGCACAGCCGGCGAGCAGCAAAGTGATTGATATTGCGGCCGCAGCGCGCATGAATCGGGGCCCCCAAATGAAGGGCCGTTGTTGCATACCAACCGTGGCTGAAAGGTGAATTTTGCGGAAAATCGTACTCGTCATTCCGGGGCAGTGCGCAGCACT
>NZ_JBFUES010000988.1:0-2706 GCF_056403875.1 Bradyrhizobium sp. P2_E8 | reverse complement strand
GACTGTCACTGCGGAAACAGTCTGGATTGCTTCGTCGCAAGGGCTCCTCGCAATGACGGCGGAGGGAGCAGCGACGCAGCTAAAACGGGCTCACCGAAAAATACCGCAGCCACAGATCGGTGTAGCGGCCTTTTTCCCAGACGCGGAACAGGGCCCAGTTCAGGGCCTGGCGCAGCACGTCGTTGCCCTTGCGCACGGCGATGCCGATGCCCTCGCCGAAGAAGCGGCTCTCGACGAAGGGACCGCCGGAGAAGGCGCAGCAATCGCCCGAATCCGTGCCGTTGATCCAGAAGGCGAGCGAGATGGCGTCGCCGAAGATGAAGTCGACCTCGCCCTTTCGAAGTGCGGCGCGCATCGCGTCGTCGTTGGGATAGGGGTGCAGCTCGGCGTCGGTGAACATCGCCTTGAGATAGGCCTCATGCGCGGAGCCGCCGATCACGCCCACCTTCTTGCCCTCGAGATATTCCGGGCGGATCTCCGGCATCACCGCATCCTTGCGCGAGGCGRAGCGCGCCGGCACGCGGTAATAGGGATCGGAGAAGTYGACGCGGGCACGGAGCTGCGGGCTCACCGCCATCGAGGCGATGATGGCATCGCCCCGGTTCGAGGTGAGCGCGTCGACCAGCGTCTCGAAGCGGCGCATCTGCACCGTGCAGGTGACCTTGATCTCCTCGCAGAGCGCGCGGGCGAGATCGACGTTGAAGCCGGCCGGATTGCCGTCGGCGCCGGTGTAGTTGAACGGCGGATAGTCGGTCTCGGTCAAGAAACGGATCACGGTCAAGCGCGACAGGTCCGGCCGCTCCGGACGCCGCCGCGGGTCCCAGAAGCCGGGCACCGCCTGGGGGGCCGCCTGGGGCGCGACCTGCGGGGTGGCCTGAGGCGCCGCCGGTGGCTGCTTGGCCGGGGCCTGCGCCTTCGCGCCGGGCAGGGCTGCGAACAGGCAGGCGCCGACGGCCAGCCCTGTCAGCAAGCCACGGGCAGATTTGGACGATTTCGCCTGTTGCGATGGAGCCATCGGCCGGAAATGAACGAATTTCGTTGGGATCGGAGGCCTTATAGACCATCCGCTCGGGAACGCGAGCGCCGATTGCAGGCACGGTGAAGGCCGGGGCGGTCGGAGGGTAGATCAGAGATACCGCTTCAGCTCGACCGCGGCCTCTTCCGGCGTCCGTTTCAGGTTGAACGGCGAGACGAAGCGGCCATCGCGGTCCATCAGATAGATCAGCGCGGTGTGGTCCATGGTGTAGTCGCCGTCCTTGGTCGGGACCTTCTTGGCATAGACCCGGTAGGAGGTGATCACCTTGGCGGTCTCGGCGGGATCGCCGCTGAGGCCCTCGAGATGCGGATCGAAGCTCGACAGATAGTCCTTCATCGCCGCCGGCGTGTCCCGCTCGGGGTCGACCGAGATGAAGATGGCGTTGACCTTGTCGGCGTCCCTGCCCATCGCGCGCAGCACTTCCGAGATCTCGAACAGCGAGGTCGGGCAGACGTCGGGGCAATGGGTGTAGCCGAAGAAGATCAGGGTCGGCTTGCCCTTCAGGCTCTTGTCGGTGACGGCCTTGCCGTTCTGGTCGGTGAGCTGGAACGGGCCGCCGATCGCAGCCGGCTGCGCCACCTTGCTGACCCCGCCCATGGCCCAGAACATGATCAGCAGCCCGACGACAAGGCTTGCGGCGAAGGCGGTCGCGATCACCAGCGGGCGGGCGGCGGAGCTCATGGGCGGACGACTTCCTGTCGGGGGTCAGAAGCAGGCAATGAAGCCGGTCCTGATCATTTCGAAGAACACCTGGGTGCCGTAGTGGAACCACAGCGCCAGCGCGCCGATCACGACCAGACCGCCGACACCTGTGCCAGCCAACAGCAGCACGGACTGCGTCCGGTCGGCAGTGGACGAATTGTCCTGTAGCGGATGGGCCGGGCGCACTGGTTGAGCCATGACAATGATCGGGGCGAAGGCCCCGGTTCCCAGGCTTTCAGATAAGCTTTAGCCCGCCTGCGGGCAAGGCGCCGCTGGCGGGCTGAAACAAACCCGTCGTGCCGAGGATGTCAGTGCAGGAGCTGGCCCCGGGCGGACTCAAGCTCGTCCGATTGCGGGAGAGACCGGCGCGTCGGCTTGATCGTCGAGGCCTGTGCGTCCATGTAGCAGGGCTTGTACATGGCCTGGAGCTGCTTGCCCCTCAGGAAAAGCATGTGCGGGGTCAGGCCGCCGCGCTGGTTGATCCAGCGCCTCACCTGCGAGGGGTACATCGCATAGAGCATCTGGGTTGCTTCGGAATTGGTGACGGCGCGGCCATTGGCGCCGAAATCCCAGGCGGCGTGGAAGCCCAGCGTCGCGCTCGAGGTCACGCAGATGCGGTCGCGCGGGATGGCGCCAAGGACGATGGTGCAGGCGGAGGCGCAGAGGCCGTCGATAATAACGGTTTCGCCTGATTGCCGCAGGTCCTGGTATTTGTCGACGTAGGTTCCGATCCGGCCGCCGCGGTCATCCGCGATCCGGACCACCGCGTGAGAAGCCCCCATGCAAGCGATCAGCACAACCGCGGCCAGCAACCCCGTCAGAAACTTCATTGTCCCCCGCCCCAGTCGAATTCGAATCTGCGCGTCAGGTGGTGATGCATGGCTAGCGTCCGTCGTAACCAAGGTTTTGTCTAGGCAGGCCGGCTCGCTCAAAACAAATTCAAATCCAGTGTTGCGTCCGCGCTGCAC